>DYML01000009.1:0-6145 GCA_020721605.1 Anaerolinea thermophila | reverse complement strand
ACTTCCCAAAAAAGCCAAAAGGTGATGATGAAGAGAAAGAGACCCCAGTGTGTGAAGTAGGAAGAGAGCGGCGTGTGCGAGGCTGTCCAGGGGTCTATTTTATTGTAGGACTGGCTGTACCAAAAATCAAATGGAGAATATAGCAAAGAGCCAATCAGGTATAAGCCCAGTACCATCCCCACCGAAAACAGGGCGCGTCCGAGCCAGTTGGGCAAGCCCAAGCGATTTTGCCAGTTAAAATGGCGGTTGATGGCGTAGATTACTGCCAGGGCGCTGAAAGGGAAGAAGGTGTACAAGTCCCAGGTGTTGGTGGGTTTTAATGCGCCGATCATTAATGCGCCAATTAAAAATGTGGCAATCCATTCGGCGCGGCGCATATCTGCCCGCGATTGGATAAAAGACACAGCCCAGGCAATGATGAATAAGGTTAGCGGCATGACTAGCATGTGCGCGTGCAAGTCACTGTAAAGCAGGGTGAAGAGTGGAAACTCGGTGATCTCATTGCCGGGTCCCGGCGGAATGACGCGGCTGGGATTCCAGTACCATTCGCCGCGCCCAATGGAAAGCATGGAGCCGCCGAATAATCGCATCAACCCCTGAGCCGCCCAAACCCAACTTTGTATCAGCGTGGTTTCGGCGGGGATACTTCCGCCGGGCGCAGCCATGCGCTGTAAAGCGCGGAACAGCATTTGAATGGTACCCAGGTTTCCAATCAAAATGGCGAAGGTGGAGGCGGTTAAACCAGTTACCAGTTTAAGGTTGAAGGTTGAAGGTTCTTCCACTTGTGATTTATGGTCTTCGACCAATGAATATCCAACCGCAAACGCGCCAATGGCAATCATGGCAAACCAGGTGGGCAGAATAAAATTATAGGCAAGTGAAGGCACAATGCCCAGTAATTTAACAGGCGTGCCAGCCAGCACAAACCCATAATAATAGTAGTTGATGTATCCGCCCGCAAACCAGGGATCATAGGGCGGAAAACTGGCGCTTTTTAACACGGCGTTGAAATATGAAAAATCCATCGGTCTTTCGCCGCCCTTGGAAGGATGCCACATATCCGAATTGCCGAAGCGAATGAGCAGGTCTATCAAAAAGAAGGCGAGGAAGATGATTTCGACCAAAACAAAAAATTGGCGGCTCGAATTCCATTCCGCTTGAAATTGATGTCGGCGAAAGAGCCACAAGCCCAAGCCTGCGGCGGCAATGACCACAAGCGCCGCGCCAATCGAAGCCCGTGTGTACGGCACACCAAGCGACCCGCCTATCCACGAAATCCACGCCAGCAGCGCCAGCCCCACAATTCGACTGAGCGGGTAGGCATATTGACGCAGACCCGCCAGGGCAAAGCGTGTGATTGGGTAAGATACCAGCCCCAGCAGGAAGATGAATCCATACCAAATAAAAACCCCCGCCAGCGGATATTTGTTTTGCAGCCAGTTGTAGTTAAAAAGTTGAGACCATGTGCCGCCGACCCGCTGCGACTCAAGCCGCGCTGCGGGCAGGAGCAAATCTTTGTAGTTGGCGGCTTCTTTGGGCAGCAGGTGAACCACCTGGGTTAAATCCACCGTGTTGAGTGAATCGGAAACCTGTTTGAGGTTAAAGGATTGGGTCTTTTGGAAGATCAATACTTTGGGGTGGTCGTAAAAGGTGAAGGCTTCTTCAGCCGATTGGTCATTAATGACCAGGCTGCCAAGTGTGGGGTAGGATTCAAAAACCCGTACCAACGTAAAACCCAGCCTGCCTTCATATTGCCCCACCTGCGCTGTCTCATAGCATTTGATAATATCTGCCCCCAGCGGGCAGCCGAGCAATTCACGGTAATAATAAGTGGTGAGCGGGTAGCGCTCTGGAATGCGCGTGATCTGCGCATATTGATGATTGGTGGGGATGATGATGTAATCTGTTGTGTTGAGAATTTGAAGAAAGCGGTTCAGTTTTTCGGCGTTGTCGTCCCAATAAACTTGCAAGGTCAGGTCGCCGCGATAAATTCCGCCAAAGGCATCGTAGCCGTCTATGCGGAAGGGCAAACCCCAGTCGTAGTTGGTTTCGTTGGCAAGAGAAGAGCCGCTCACCACCAAGCCGCTGCCGAGGGTTTCAATTTGCAAATAATAAATTTGCCCTTCCATCAGCGGAATCGCCTGATCAAAGGTAAAAGATACCTCAGGTCCGCGCATATCGCGGGTGGATTGAAAATCAACCAGTTGCGATGCGCGCGCCAGTGGAATTTTAGGCGCAAAGGCAGAATAAAGAGTCACCACAATGCTGGAGGGTGCGCGGGTTGTTTCCATTGCGTGAGCCAAGACCACCTGAGAGACCCACCCGCTTTTTTTGGCAGAAAAGGTGAGCATGAAGGGCGCTTGGGGTGAAATGATGGTTTCGGCGGCAAGCGGCAAGGGTTGGTTGTAGATGCTTTGATCGGCGGTCTTGATTTTGAGATTGACTGGACCCGGCACGTTTTGAAAAATCCAGCGCGAGGCAGCCATGCGTGGCTCGTCTCGCTGGTAAATGCTTTGAAAGGCAAACGCCCAAACGGCGGTGGCGATGAGGACGAAAATGCCAGCCAGACCTGCAACAAAGCGAAATACAGAATGTGCGCGGCGTATGTTAATTTTGGGACTTTGGCTTTGATATTCCGACTTTTGTATTTCAAAAATTGCCCAGGCTGCCATCATTGCCAAGAGCGGATAAGTGGGCAGTTGATAGCGCATGGTGGGATTAAATTGCAAGGACTGCCAGAGAAAATAAAACGCCGTCCAGCCCCATAAAAGAAGATGCTGCCGTTCCCCTTTGAAGATGCGCCAGCCCATCAGCAGGAATCCCAGCCAGGCAAGAATGCCCAGCGGCAGCCCCAAGCCCCAGGTGGTTAAGTTGGTGAAGGAATATAAATGTGAGCGGCGCGCCCATTGCAAATTCCAGGGCAGGTCAGAGCCGGCGGCTTGGGCGCGTTGTTCCAAAATATTGGAAACCCACTGTGGGTTTAATCCCAGCCCGTCAAAGGCGTATGGCTGAAAGATGCGAAAAGAGATGAGGGTGGCAAGCGCGCCCGCTATGAGAAAGACGGTGATCTGCGCCCAGGAATTAGCAGAGAGGCAGGTGGAAGATTCGGCTTGGGGGCTGGTAAATTGGTGCGGGCGGTTGTGCTGAAAGCAGCGAATGGCAAATGCCGCAGGCAGCATGAATGCCAGCGCCGCCGCGTTGATTTTGGATGCCATCGCCAACCCCAGCGCCAATCCAAACCCAATGCTCCACCACAAAAGCGGGCTGCGGGCAAAATGCCAAAAGCCCAATGCTGAAGTGTCGAGGCTTGTCTTGCGGTCTGTCACGATTTCCACTGCCCAAAAAATTGCCGAAAACATAAACAAGTTGGTAAACAGGTCTGTGGTGAAAAAGTGCGCCTGCTGAATTTGCATAACCGTCAGCGCCGAAAATGCCGAAGCAAACAGCCCCACGCGCCGCCCGTACAAACCAGAAGCGATCAGGTACAAGACGAAGATGGTTAGCAGATCTGCCAGGGCTGCAATTTGGCGCGCCAAAAATTTCAAATCACCCAGCCCGTCTGCCCCCAGCAACTCGGCGGTGACGCGTACCAGAGTCATTGGAAAGTTGCCGTAGACAAAAAATGAATATCCGCGATTGTAGGGATTAAGGGTGGATTTTTGCGTGTCGAAATATTCCCCCAGCGTCATCCAATGGCTTTGGTCGGCGGGGCAAAGGTCGGCGGGGACATTGGGTAAATCACACGAATGGGCATTAAGACTGCCCAGCACGCCGCTTAGGAACAATTCGTCTGGATGTTGGTGATAACCTTCGCCCCATTGATAGCCAGACAAACGCAAATATCCTGCCAGCAGCAGGACGAGAATAAAAAGTAAATCGTAAAACCAGGCACGCTTTTCAATTTTTGTATGGTTCATGTTCTTCCAAAACACAAGGCAGCCCGCAAGTGAAACTGCCAAACTGCGTGATTATTATTGTTCAATCATTAGCACCATGAAATCTTTGCCCGGATATTGGGATACATAGCGGGTAAAGACGCCGTTGGGGTAAAGTTGCTTAAGCGAGTTTTCGGTTTCCAAATCATCCACGCGGTACATAATCATTTTGGGGGCAGGCACGTTCAGGGTCTCGGCAAAGTTTTGTGACCAAAGTGCAAAGTCGCGGTTGGGAATTCCTGCCCAAATTCCAGGCAGGCGCGTATCCACCCAGTGCGGGAATGGCACAATCCAAACTGAGTTAGTTTGTCCGTAGGTGTTGTCAAATTTTTCAATCAAAGCGCCCATTTCAGAGGTGTTCCACGCGCCCAGTTTAAAATTGGCATTAAATTGATTAAAGACAAGGTCGTAATTTTGATAGGCAGCAGCGGCGCAGAGCAGCCCCGTTAGCCCGAAGGCAATTAACTGCCGCTTGCGCTCTGCGCCCAGGCTGGAGACAAAACCATCGAGCGCCAGTCCGCTCACCACAAAAACCACCACCGCCGCGCCGCCCGTGCGATTTAGGGAAGGGTTTTCGCCGGGGAATGCCAGCGAAAGAATAGAAGGCAAAAGCAAAATGGGAATGGAAACGAGAAGCAGCAGGTCGCGCCAGTCACGCTGACGCGCGTAACGCGCCAGCAGCAACAGCATGCCCATCACAAATAATGCCCCAGTCACCACATCCAGCGCGGGGCGCATGGGAATGGAATGAACCCAAATACTGCCGTTATCCCAGTTAAACATTAACATGGCTTTATAAAAATTAGACAGAAAAATTTGCCAGGCAGGCGCAGGCAGCGCGGTTTCGATGGATGTGAGGCGCGTCATGGCGCGATAGCCAAAAATATCGGGATGTGCCAGCCAGTAACGCAGCAGCGGCAAAAAAACCAACAGTGAAGCCATCACCAGCAAAATAAGCCACCATAATGCCTGCTGTGCGCTGCCCTTCGCGCGGACATGAATTACATACAGCGCAAAAGCCACCACCACCAGCAAGGGAACAATGCGGAAGGAACTATAGCCGTGCAAGCCCAGCCCAAGAAAAAGCCCTGAGAGCAGAAAGTCGTTTCGGTTGCGGGTGCGTAACCCGCGAATGAGGTAAAAGAGGGTTGGCGCAACAAATACCGGGTACAAAGGAAAGCGCAGCCCAATGCGTGAGATGACGTTGGGCCAGTAGCCAATGCCAAATAGAAAAAGCGCAAATAATCCGGCGCGCGCTCCGCCGTATTCCCTGCCGAGTAAATAGACATAGGGCAGGGTTAAAATGCCAATCAGCGCCGTACCCAGTTTGAGGCTCAAAAACGTAAGCCCCGTGCGAAAGATTAAGGCAACGAACAAAGTCCAATACATTTGAATGGCTTCGCGCCCGGTATTGCGCGGAAAGTAAATTTTATATTGTCCCTGGGTAATGTCGTACACGTCGAGAATTTTTTCGGCATGGTCGCTGAACGGCTCCGCCGGCACAGCATTAATCTGGTATAGCCGAAAAAAGAGAGCCGCCCCCAAAACGGCAATCACCAGCAAACTATGAATGATTGCTTGTCGGCGCACTGTGGGCGCAAGGGACTGCGCAGGTCTTGGGCGTTTTAGCCACAAGCCATAAAAAAACAAAAGAATGGAGAGAACCCAAAACCCAAAATTTGTAAGCGTAAACACCTCGCTGCCAAAATCCCAAAAGGCAAGCAGGGCAAAGAGAATGGAAAAAATAAACGGCGTCAGGCGCGTAGAAAGGTCATCGGGGGTGTGCCGCGCCAGGGGCAGGGTGGGCAATTGCCACTCCTTTTTTGTGTATGCCCACAGGGCAATGCCTGCCGCCAATAGATACAATGCCATGGAAATATTTACCAGACGGCTGGGCGGTTCTAACACCGCCTGCGCCATGATCGCCAAAAAGAGCGCCAGCAGCGAGCGCCAGGGAAAGGAGTTTGCCCGCGCTGGGTTTTCGCCCAATGGTTCGGGTTGGGCGGTTGCGGCTTCCAAAACAAGGGCATGGTCAAGTTCGGCGCGGCGGCGTTCATCCCATAGGGATTGAATAAATCTCGAAAAGGAGCGCCAGTCTTTTGTGACAGACTTGTACAAGTCCAGCACGCTGGGTTCATTTTCAGGCGGCGGTTGGGGCGCTTCATAGGTCATATCCGCCCAAGTTTACTTCATCTTTGGCTTGTGCATTG
>DYML01000008.1 GCA_020721605.1 Anaerolinea thermophila | reverse complement strand
ACGATTTTCCACAGTATAGCATTTTGTAACTACCAAGTCAATCTTTTGGTATTTTTGCCAGCAATTCCAAATCTAAAATTCCCGACACCGCCAAGGAGCATGATTTTGTTGTTTTTTCAAACCGTCCACGAATTTTCCACGAATATGCGAATGTCGGAACGCACATTCGAGCATTCGCGACCTATTCGTGGATGGTTGGCGGCTCAAATCGTCCAAATTTGCGATTACTAGAGTTCAGATTTGGAATTGCTGTATTTTTGCCAGCAATTCCCTCTATGGATGTGGTCACTGCGAGGAACACCACTTGCGCCGCAAAGCCAACTTATTAAACAGCCCGTAAGGCTTCGATTATTTTTCAAATAGCAAACGCACCTGCAAGCCGCCTTCGGGTAAGTTCTGCGCGGTAATTTCTCCGCCCTGCGCCTCGATGAGTTGTTTGGCAATCGCCAGCCCCAATCCCGTTCCGCCTGAGATGCGCGAGCGGGATTTGTCTTTGCGCCAGAAGCGGTCGAAGATGAAGGGCAGGTCGGCTTCGGGGATGCCCTTGCCGTCATCGTTGACCGAGAGATTCACGGCGGTTTCATCGGCGGTAATTTCAATCCACACCCTGCCGCCTTCGGGGACGTAGCGCAGGGCGTTGCTGACCAAATTGGCGATGACCTGCTCGGTGCGCTGGGCGTCGGCGGTGGCGGTCAGATTCTCGGAGGAGCGACCCAACGTCAGCGAGATGTTTTTCTCGCGGGCTTCGGCTTGGAAGAGGTCGGTCACATGTGCGGCGAGATTCCCCAAATCTACTGGCTTGAACTCGAAATGCAGTTGGCGCGACTCGGCGAGAGTCAGCAGGCGCAAATCGTCCACCAGCCTTTCGAGCAGGTAGGTCTGCTCCAATGCGGTGGAGACGGGCGTGTCCGTTTCGGGGTAGACGCCATCCACGATGCCTTCCAGCCGTCCGCGAATGACCGAAAGCGGAGTCCGCAGTTCATGGGCAACATCCGCCAGCATGTCGCGGCGTTCTCGGTCGCTACGTTCGAGCGAGGTCGCCATCTCGTTGAAACTCTCCGCAAGGCGGCGCAAATCCTGCGGACCTTCGGTTGCCATGCGCGTTTCCAGTTTGCCGTCTGCCACAGCGCGGGCGGCGTACATCACATCTGCCAGCGGGTTGATGAAGCGGCGGATCAGCAGGAATGCGATGAGAAAAACGAACAACCCAAGCACGAGCGAAATTCCCGCGATGGGCAGGATAATTCCGCTCGCAAGCCGCCCGCGCCATATAAGCGGGAGCGGCTTTACCAACAGCGCGCCAATTCGCTCGCCGTTGGCGATTAACGACAAAGCAATGTCGTGTCCGCTCATTTCATAAATGGAGCCTACCGTCGAGGCGGAAGCCGACCCGCTGTCGAGGATGATGCGGTTATCCTTGTCGAGCAGGATGGTGTACTCAGGCGGAAAATCATCATAAAACTGCAAAACTTCTCCCACGCCGTCCCAACCGCCATTCCCCAAATAATAGCCTTCGATATACCCCAGGATGGGAAAGCGCAGGTTCGACGCCTCTGGGAGGTTGGTGAGAACGTAGGCGGTGACAGGCGGAAACAGCAATATCAGAATCAACAACACGCTGACGAAGGCGCTGCCAAGCAAGGAGAGAAGCCGCAGGCGAATTTGATGAACCGACGATTTCATTGTTCCTCGATACCTCGACCCTGCTCGGCATGAAATTTGTAGCCCACGCCATGCACGGTAACGATGAACTCGCCTGGCTCCAATTTATGGCGCAGGTTACGGATGTGCGAATCAATGGCGCGTTCGTAACTCTCGAAGGCGACGCCGTGCGCGGCGTTCAGCAACTGACTGCGCGAGAAGATGCGCCCAGGTTGACTCATCAGCGTCGCCATGATTTCGAACTCGGTGGGCGTGAGTTGAATCCGCTCCCCGCCATTTTCAAACTCGTAGTGGGTTCTGTCCAACGATGCTTTTCCCACCCGAATCATTTCCGCCGCCGAGTCGCCGCTGACGCGGCGTAGCACCACCTTGACCCGCGCCACCAACTCACGTGGACTAAACGGCTTGGTGATGTAATCGTCCGCGCCGAGTTCCAGTCCGATGAGTTTATCGGTCTCCTCCACCCGCGCCGTCAGCATGATGATGGGCACATCGCTTTCGCGGCGCAGGGCGCGGCAAACGTCGAGACCGTCCATTTCAGGCATCATCCAATCGAGGACGATGAGGTCGGGCTTTTCGCGGCGGGCGGCGGCGAGTCCCATCGCGCCGTCTTTTGCCGTGACGACATCAAACGCCGAGGCTTTGAGATAGTCGCGGCAAATCTCGATGATTTCGGGTTCGTCATCCACGAGGAGGATTTTCTTGGGCATGGGGGAATTATAAAGCGCAGAATGCAGAATGAGGAATGAGGAATGAAGAATGAAGAATGAAGAATGAAGAATGGGGTTTGAAATTCTGCATTCTTACTTCTTCATTCTTCATTTACTTTTATTCGTACCGCAGCGCCACCATCGGGTGCAGGGACGCGGCGCGCATGGCGGGGTACAACCCAAAGGAGACGCCAATCACCAGCGCGAAGGAAAATGACAGCAGGATGGCTTTGGCGGTGATGACCGAGGTAATCATGCCTGTCACGCTAAAGAAGAGCGCGATGCTCACCCCCAGCAGGATTCCGACCAGACCGCCGAGCAGGCTCAGGGTGACGGTCTCAATCAAGAACTGGGTCAGGATTTGATTCTTGGTCGCGCCCACCGCTTTCCGCAGACCGATTTCCTTCGTCCGCTCCGTGACCGAGACCAGCATGATGTTCATGATGCCGATGCCGCCCACGAGCAGGGAGATGCCCGCCACCGCGCCGAGGAAGATAGTCAGGGTTTCGGTGACTGCGTTCAAGGTCTCCAGCGTATCTGCCTGGCTCATCACGTTGAAGTCCGACTCGTCTGAGGGACTCAACTCATGCGAGCGGCGCAGCACATACTCGACCTGCGCCGAAATCGTATCCATTGTGTCGGCGTCCTTCACCGAAATCAGAATGTTGCTGACCATTCGTTTTCCATTGTGCAGGGCAATTTCGCCAAACAACTTGTTGTAACCCGTCTCGATGGGCACGAAGACGTTTTCATCGGGTGAGCCGAGGGAAGAGCCTTTGTATTCCAATACGCCGATGACCTCAAACTTTAGCCCGTTGACGGAAATGGTCTTGCCCACAGGCGAGAGCGTTCCAAACAGGTCGCTTGCCGTTGTGTTGCCCAAGACCGCCACCAACGCCTGCGATTTGTTGTCGCTGTCATTGATGAAACGCCCCTCGGTGATGGTGAAGGAGCGCACGTCCGCATGGTCTTCCACCACGCCCACCACGCTGGCGTCGAAACTTTCACTGCCGTTTTTGAGGGTGTAACTGAATTGATACGTGGGCGCCATTTTGGAAACGCTATCTTTCAATCCACGTTCCAGCAGTTGATAATCTTTGTAATACAGGTAACTCGGTTGAAGCGACGGACCGCTCATCCCGCCCATTTGCATTTTGCCTGGGGTGATGCTCAACAGGTTCGAGCCGCCGCTTTCTATTTGACTGGTGATGCTGGCGGTTGCGCCCTCGCCAATCGAGAGCAACGCCACCACCGTCGCCACGCCGATGACGATGCCGAGGATGGTCAGCACCGACCTCATTTTGTTCGCCCGCAAAGCGCGGAAGGCGATTTTGATGTTTTCTGAAAATAACATGGCTACCTTCTTTTATGAGTTGATGTGTAGTGTGTAGCGTATTCCGTTTATTACAACCACGTAACACGCAACACGTAACACGTAACACGCTACTCTTCCACTCTCGGCGCGCCTGCCTTGATGGGGTTGGCGTTCACTTCGTCCGAGACAATCTTCCCGTCTGAAAGTTTGATAATTCGATTCGTGTGCCTTGCAACGTGCGCGTCGTGCGTGACCAGAATCACGGTCTGACCGTTTTCCCTGTGCAGGCTTTGAAACAGTTCCATGATTTCGACGCCCGTCTTGCTGTCCAATGCGCCCGTCGGTTCGTCGGCGAGCAGGATGGCGGGTTCGTTGACCAGCGCCCGCGCAATCGCCACGCGCTGCTGCTGCCCGCCAGAGAGTTCGTTGGGCGCATGATGAGTCCGCCCGCCAAGCCCCACCCGTTCCAGCGCTTTGAAGGCGCGGTCTTCGCGTTCCTTTCCAGCGAAGCCCGCGTAGGTCAGCGGCAGCATGACGTTTTCAAGTGCGCTTGTCCGCGCCAGTAGGTTGAACTGCTGAAAGACAAAGCCAATCTTGCGCCCGCGCACTTCCGCCAGTTGCGACTCGTCGAGGTTTTCCACCGCCACGCCGTCGAGCAAATACTTGCCGCCCGTCGGCGCGTCGAGACATCCGATGATGGACATGAGCGTGCTTTTGCCCGACCCCGAAGGTCCCATGATGGCGACCATCTCGCCCTCGTTGATGGTGAAACTCGCCCCATCCAAAGCGCGGACTTCGTTGTCGCCCATCTGGTAAAACTTGCTCAGGTTTTCAGCCTGTAACATCTTACTTCCCTCCGCTAAAAGGGTTGGGCATGGCAAAGCCAGTCTTTTCCGCAATTTGAAGCGTCTCGCCTTCTTTCAGGTCGCCCGTCACCGTCACCAACTCCCCGACAATTGTTCCGCCAACCACGTCCACTCGCTCCGCTACGCCGTTCCGCACCACCCAAACGTATTCCCCGTTATCGTCATTTTGAATTGTGGTGATGGGAACCGCCAATAGTTTGGCTTCTTCCTTATATTTGATGATCACATTGGCGGTTGTCCCCAGGGGAACAAAAGCGGTTTCCTGGGTTTCGTCGAGGTCAACGCGGATGGTGTATTTGACCAAGCCTGAAACCACCTCACCCACAGGGTTGATAATTGAAACCTTGCCTGTCAATGTCACGTCAGGTAGCGCATCGAGCGTGACTTCGACGGGGTTGCCCAATTGGATGCTGGCAATGTCGCTTTCATCCACCTGGGTTTCCACATACAGGCGACTCAAATCAGCCATGTTGACCGAAAGTTCCCCCGCGCTGACCGTATCGCGCGGCTCATTGTCCACCGAGAGAACCTGTCCGTCGAATGGGGCGACAATATGAAGCATGTTGACCGTCGCCTGCGTCGCGTCCACTTTGGCTTGGGCAGCGACAATATCATCAGGGTCGGGACCGTCTTTCACGCTATCATATTCGCGTTGGGCGTCCTCATACTGCGACATCTTCAAAGCCAGGTCGCGGTCGGCTTCGGCAATGGTGTCATCGTCCGCGTAAGCCTTATACCAATGGTCGAAGGCGAGCTGACGCCCTCCGATATAACGGTAAGTTCTGCGATTTATCCATGTTTTGTCGTTTATCGAAACACGCCAATCCCTGGCGTCTTCATATTCATCTTCGGCGCCTTGCAAATCAATTGCGGCTTGCGCGCGGGCAGTGTCGGATTCCAAGACATCCTCCAATTCCTCCTGCGCCTGAATCAAGTCTGACTGGGCGATGACGACGCTATACGACGCGCTGGAAGGCTGCAACGAAAGCAGGATGTCGCCTTGTTTGACGAAATCGCCGGGCTTGACATTGACCTCCTCCACAATGCCGCCTGTCTTCCACGTCAAGGCGGCAAAGGGCTGGGCATCCAGCGACCCAGATGCTTCAATCGTTTCAGCCACACTCAGCGAAACGACGCTTGTCGTGTTTTCCTCCTGGGCGCTGGTCCGTTTTGGTCCGGACAGCGTCAAAATCAAAACCGCCAATACGGCAACTGCGGCAATCATCCAACTGCGAAATTTTTTGTTTTTGAAGAAATTCAAAATGGCGTTCATAAAAAACTCCTTGTTGCGTTTTTACTTGGGTAAATGTTCTTTGCCTTCGCGCTGAGCGTAGTCGAAGCGCATACTCAAACTCACATCTCGACTACGCTCGACGCGAACTAGGGCGCGGGGCGGTAGATGTGCGGCGCAATCCACACCGCGTAGGCTTCGACGGGGTTGCCGCGCGCGCGGACGTTTAAGTGAAACTGCACGGTTTCGCCTGCCAGCGCGTCCAGCGGATAATCCACCACGAGCGGCTCTTCGGCAAAAAGATAGCGCCAGTTTTTCAAGCCCGCGCTGCCCTCTTCATTGGAAAAGTCCAGCACAAATTCAACGTCGCAGAAAGTGTGTTCCTTGCAGGCTAACACGACGCGGAAGCGGTCGCCTTCCTGCACGGTGAAGGCGGGATACTTGCTGAAAATGGTCTCGTAACCTTCCTGCGGGGTATAGACAAGCAGGATGTTCGTGTTCGAGGGCAAGCCTTGCACTTCGCCGTCCAATTTCATCACATAGCCCGCGCTCGATTCGGTATCGCCGGGGCAGGGCAAACTCACGCCCCGCGTATGCCATTCGGCGTCGCACATTTGCGCGACGAAATCGAAAGCCAGTTCGCCTTCTGCTTCGGCAGGCAAGCCGACCAGGGTGAAGTCGGGGTCGGCTGCGGCGGTCGCCGTCGGAAGTGGAGCGGGAGTCGGTTCCGCTGTGGGTTGGGCGGCGGATTCGACAACCGCTTGCGTTGGGCTGGGAAGCGCTTGCAGGCTTTGGGCGGCGACAGGGGCGCAACCTGCCAAAAATAAACCAAGCAACAGCAGGGAAAGAATTTTCTTATTCATCATTTGCTCTCTTTTTATGGGCAAGTCCATTGCTTGCGGGTTCCGTCTTTGAGAATGTGAAATTCGCGGTGTTCGGTCACGGTCAGGTTCGCCGCCACAGGCTGCCCCGTCACGTCCGCGTCGTAGACCGAGTAAGTCCCCGGCATGAACCACACGCGGCTGTCCGCATCCCCAACGGGCTGGAGGATGACATCGCCGGGTTTCACAATCATTTGGTGCGGCGTGCAATTAATCAGGTACGAGCCGACGTTCCATTCCACCGTATCAATGCGCGGCAGGTCGAACAAATCACCGTTTACGATGGAGTAGCCAGTCTCGACCCAGACCCAGCCCGTTACTCCCGACTGGGAGGGAACTTCGATTTGAATCCAGCCGTTCATAATGCTGCGCGCCAAAACCGTAGCCGTCTCGCCGTTCTTCAAACGGGTCGTTGCATCGAAGGAACTGTCCGGTCCCTGGCGGATGGCGATGTCGCCTTCCACAGCGGTGATGGTGACTGGCGACGGCGTGGGGCTGGCTTCGACCGTTGGCAGCGAAGGCGGCGTTTCCACAACCATCGTGGCGCTGGGCAAAGCGGTTGGCGCGACGCTTTTGGCTTCAACAGCGACAGGCTGCGGGTTTGCGCCGCAAGCCTGACTAAAAAACGCCAGCGCCAAAATCATCGCGTAAGTTTTTGAAAATCTCGTCATGCGCGTCTCCTTTTGAATTGCCCCAAGGATAGTTTTTAGATGTGCAGAAATTGTGCAGAGCAAAAGGAAGAATGTGTATAAAACCTAAATCGCTTCACGCTCCATTCATCCCTTATAATGGTTTTTATGCGATACGATTTATGTCTTCCGTGGTACTGGGAATACGATAACGTCTTTGCCGACATGATAGAACGCGCCTGCAAAGAAAAGGGAATCTCCCTCTGGCAGATCAAACCCGACAACTTGCTAGAATCCATTACAGCGCTTTACAAGGGAGTGACAACCTTTAAAACCCTGCTGGATCGAGGGCAGGGAGAGCCGTCCTTCGACCCTATCTCACGCTGGGCGCTGGAATATGGCGCGGAACGCATTAACCCGGCAGAGGTCTCTGCCTGGTCGGAAGACAAAGCCACCATGCACCTTGAACTGATTAACGCCGGTCTACACACCCCCTACACCATATTGCTTGCGCCGTTTCTGGAGCAGCCCGTTATCCCACAGATAGACCTGACCCCATTGGGAGAAAAGTTTGTCATCAAACCCTCAAACGGCGGCGGCGGCGAGGGCGTCATTATGGGCGCAAGCAGCCTGGAAGAGATTTTAGAAGCGCGAATGGAATTTCCCGAACAGAAGTATTTAATCCAAGCCCACATCACCCCGCAAGTGATCGAAGAAAGCCCGGCTTGGTTTCGCGTTTTTTACGCCAACGGCAAAACGTACCCCTGCTGGTGGGATACTAAAACGCACGTCTACGCCAATGTTACAGCCGGGGAAGAAGCTCAATATGGCTTGGGCAACCTGAGAGACATCGCGCAGCGCATTGCCAACATCTGCAAATTGGATTGGTTCTCAACTGAAATTGCCCTAACCGATAAATTCATCATCGTTGATTATGTCAATGACGGAATTGACACCAGAGTTCAGTCAGAAGCAATGGACGGCGTGCCAGATGAAGTGATGAACGATATTGCGCGGCAGTTGGTAAGCATTGCCAGGGAAAATCTAAAAAAATAATCTGTATGACCACACAACAATTCACCACCCTGTGCGGAAGAACCCTGCGCAACACAGACTCACAATACTTTCCGAGCGCCCAATATCACGGGCGCGTTATCTACCTCTGCACCGAAGCCTGCCTGGGCGCATTTTTGGCAGACCCGAAAAAATTCCACAAGGCGCATCGAAAATCAAAAGAAAAACCGCCCAAGCCTGCGGCGCAAAAATAAGCGCATAAACAATAAAAAGGGCATGGAGGTTGCTTTGAACTCGGCACAAAAATCCATCCGCTACAAACAGTACAAATCTCAAGAATGGACTTCGCACGATGCCGAAATAATTGTAGAAGCGCCTGTTTCATTAACCGTAAACGGCAGCGTCTGGATCACCTTCATGTGTACGCCAGTCAGCCTCGAAGCGCTGGCGGTTGGATTTTTGTTCAACGAAGGCATCATCCAAAGCATGAATGAAGTACAGGACGTGAGAATTTGTGAGCATGGCGAGAACATTGATGTCTGGCTCAATCACGAAGCCAAACAGCCAGCCGCATGGCGCAAAACTTCGGGCTGTACAGGCGGCGTAACCGCAGTAGAAATCCTCGCCAAACCCAACATCTCTTTAAGTGACCATTCCCTAAAAATAGATGCAAATGAGATTGAAACCATAGCCGAGATGTTGGTAAAAGCACAGGTCTTGTATCGAAAAACGGGCGGAGTACACACCTCTATCTTAAGTGACGGCAAGGAAATTCTGTTATCGGCAGAAGATATTGGCAGGCATAATACACTCGACAAAATTGCAGGCTTGTATTTAATGGAGGGCTTGCAGCCTCAAAAAAGAATTTTAATGACCACGGGTCGCATCAGTTCTGAGATGTTACAAAAAGCAGCACAGTTAAATGTGCCAATTGTCATCTCGCACACGTCCCCTTCTTCACTTTCCATCGAAATGGCAGACCGCTACGGAATCACATTAATCGGCTACGCAAGAAAAAGCCAATTCAACGTATATACAAACGCACAGCGCATTAATTCTTTGTAAAGTATTTTTTATGATACACTAGATTGTGAAAATTTACACTAAACTTCCTACAGAAAAGAGAAATAAAACTTCCAAACGCCAAAGCGCGCGCGCCAAATTTTGAGAAGAAACAACTTGCCTAAAAAGACAAACTAGAGAATAATTACAGGATTGAGCAAGCAAACATCATAAATATCACAAAAAGGAACCAACGGTTATGAATTTGAAAAAAATTATCGAGTTGGCAAACGGTCACCTGCTCACCCCCCAAACAAACATTAACATAGAAATCAACGGCGGCTATGGCGCAGATTTAATGAGTGACGTACTCGCCTTCAGCCAGCCAAATTCGGTTTTGCTCACCGGTCTTACCAACCCACAGGTGGTTCGCACGGCGCAAATGGCGGAATTTCACGCCATCATTTTTGTACGCGGAAAACAACCGCAAGCCGAAACTTTACTGATTGCTGCGCAGGAAAATATCCCGCTAATCAGCAGTCCCTTTGGCATGTTTGAACTAAGCGGGCGGCTACATCAGGCGGGACTGCCCAGTTTTGAATCAAATGAGTCCAACTAGCCCTCTCACCAGAACACCCACCGCGCAAGAAACTCGCGGACGGCGTGATCGCTCAATCACGGACAAAGATGCCAACGCCATCAACCGCGTGGAAGAACTGTCCTATGATTTAAAAATTCACGAAGTAATGACGCGCCAGATGAAAATTGCCAGCCCCGAAATGCCGCTCGCTAACGTACTGGAAATTTTGCGGATCAATCATATTTCGGGCGTGCCGGTGGTAAAAGACAGTGAACTAATTGGCATTCTCAGCCTGGAAGACATTGTCCGCGCCATGCAAAAAAATGAACTTTCAGCGCCAGTCAGCCAATACATGACCCGCAAGATCATCACCGTTGCCAGTTACGATTCCATCGTCAGCGCCATTCAAAAATTTAGCGACAGCCGCCTGGGGCGCTTGCCTGTGTTAGACGAAAACAACAAACTCGTCGGCATGATTACAAAAGGGGATATTACGCGCGGCATTTTGGTTGCCCTGCAAAAAGATTACAAAGAAGAAGAAGTCCGCCGATATAGAGCCAGCCACCTCTTTGAAGATATTGTCTCAGACCGCACCACCCTTGTACTACGCTACAACATTAAAGCCCATGATTTTACGCACGGCGGCAATGCGTCCAGCCATATTAAACGCGCCCTCTTAAGGCTTGGCGCAGACCCGCAAACTGCCCGCCGCTGCGGCATTGCAGTATACGAAGCGGAAATTAATCTCATCATCCACAGTACCAACGGCGGCATATTAAAGTTGGAAGTGGAATCGCACCGCATCACCATGTCTACCACAGATGACGGACCAGGAATAGAAAACATTGAACAAGTTCTGCAACCAGGCTATTCCACAGCCACCGAGCAGGTGCGCGAAATGGGTTTTGGCGCCGGCATGGGGCTTGTGAATATTAAACGCTGTGTAGACAAAATGGACATCGAATCCACTGTCGGCAAAGGCACAAAACTGACCATGCGCATCTATGTGCCAACCGAAAACCTCAATGGACGCAAGGATGACTAACCCTATGAATCTTCAACAAATTATTGACCAACTCAACCTGACCGTACTCACTGAAACGCGCGACTTTACAACCATTCAACCCGAAGGGGGCTACACCTCCGACC
Source organism: Anaerolinea thermophila (assembly GCA_020721605.1). Lineage (GTDB taxonomy): Bacteria > Chloroflexota > Anaerolineae > Anaerolineales > Villigracilaceae > Villigracilis. The sequence goes on along the minus strand of DYML01000008.1, from coordinate 28,821 downwards.
TACTCTCTTGCGTTATGGCGGGCGCAAAAAGCAACTATCTTTGGATCACACTACAAGCCCACCTCAACATTGTTGCTGTTGCCGCCCTGCTGGAAATAGCCGCCATCATCATCACCGAAGACGCCCAACCCGATGCCACCGCAATTGCCAAAGCCAACGAACAAGGCGTCATTTTACTTTCCACGCCCAAACCAACCTACGAAATTGACGGAAAACTTTGGGAGATGGGCATCCAAATTCAAAAATGAAAAAATTTCGCGCTGATCTGCATGTGCATACTGTGCTTTCACCCTGTGCCGAGGTGGAAATGATCCCGCCATTAATTGTGCAGGCAGCGCTGAAACGCGGCATCCACATCATCGCCATCACAGACCACAACGCCAGCGCCAATGTGGTGGCGGTACAAAAAGCGGCAGAGGGCAGCGGACTTAAAGTTTTACCGGGCATGGAAGTACAAACCCGTGAAGATGTTCACCTGTTGTGTTTATTTGAAACCCTGCCCTTGCTGGAAGCCTGGCAAGCCGCAGTGAATGCATCTCTGCCAAATGAATTAAACCACGCAGAATTTTTTGGCGAACAATACATCGTAGACTCAAGCGGAGATTACATTCAAACCGAAACGCGCATGTTGCTTGCCTCCACTCAATTTTCCATTGACGACGTATTTAAGGAAGTTGATGCGCTGGGCGGCTTGGTCATTCCCGCGCACATAGACCGAAGCAGTTACGGGCTTTTACCCACCCTCGGCTTAATCGCCGACCAATGGCACGTCCTCGGCTTGGAAATTTCACGCCACATCACCCCCCAAAAGGCACACATTAAATTTCCAGCAATTGAAAATTACACGCTCGTCCAAAACGGGGATGTTCACCGACTAAACGAATTTTTGGGATCAACCGTCTTCACACTCGCCGAACCCACCCTGCACGAAATTTGCATGGCGCTAAAAAACGAAAACCAGCGGCAGGCGGTGATCGAAAATATGCCTGACAAGTAGCACCCACAAATATATGACATTGATCATTGACGAATTGAAACAGCAAGACTAAACTAGATTGTGAAAAATAACACAAACTTTGATAAAGGCATTAAATGACAAGTCTCCTAAAAGAAACACCCATGAACGACCCGCTAAAAAACGCAGCACAAAAAGCAGTGATAGACAGCGCAATTGCCGAAAACAAAGAACGCCCTGGCGCAGTCATGCTGGTACTTAATGAAGTACAAGGAAAAATTGGGCATGTCTCACCATCCATGCAAGCCTACATTGCCCGCAAATTAAATGCGCCGCTGGGGCAGGTACACGGCGTTGTCACGTTCTATTCATTTTTCAAAACCCGTCCGAGTGGCAAGCACACCATCAAATTTTGCTTGGGAACCGCCTGTTATGTGGCGGGCGTAGGGCAATTAATTGAAAAAGCCAAACAAACACTCAATATTGAACTGGGAGAAACCACCCCAGACGGCATGATTACCCTGGAAGAATGCCGCTGTGTGGGCGCGTGCAGTCAGGCGCCTGTCATTGTAGTGAACGACGAAGTTCATGGACGACAGCGCCCAAACAAATTTCCACAAATTATTAAAAAGGTTCAAAACGAAGCATGAGAGAAATTGCGCTGCACCTGCTCGATATTGCTGAAAACAGCGTTGCGGCGCAAAGCCGTAATATCTGCATGGCAGTCTATGAAAACCTGCAAAGCGACCTGCTTTTGGTTAGTGTAGCCGATGACGGGCGCGGCATGAGCGAAAAAACAGCGCAACAAGTGCTAGACCCGTTCTACACCACACGAACAACCCGCAAAGTAGGGCTTGGAATTCCACTGTTAAAACTGGCAGCAGAAATGTCTGAAGGCGAACTAAACCTGATCACAGAGCAAGGCAAGGGAACAAAAGTGACAGCATCCTTTCGCCACAGCCACATAGACAGAATGCCGCTGGGCGATCTCTCCATGACCTTTCTTACCTTGCTTATTTCCTACCCTCACATTCATTGGGTGTTTATTTATCAAATCACAGACCGCCTTGGGCAAATCCACGAGTTTAATTTTGACGACTGCGAATTAAAAGAAACACTGGACAACATGTCCATGACCGAACCCAGCATATTAAAGTTTGTACGCAGCATGTTGGAAGAAGGAATCAAACCACTTGCGCTGCAAGCAGCCAACTAAAAAGGAGAAACCATGCCTGCCATCAAATCCCTTGAAGAATTAAAACGTGTGCGAGAAGAAGCCCTGCAAAAGAAACAAGCAAAAGCCGCCGCAGGAAATATACAAGTAATCGTCGCCATGGGCACCTGCGGAATTGCCGCCGGCGCGCGTGACACCATGAAAAGCGTTTTAAACTATATTGAAACAAACAACTTAAGCGGCATAAGCGTTACACAAACTGGCTGCATTGGATTATGCGAGCAGGAACCCATTTTACAAGTAATTGTTGGTGAAGAGCATAAAATAACATACGGCAAAGTTAACGCCGAAATCGCCCAACAAATTATGAAACAACATATACAAAACGGCGTCCCGCTAAAAGACCACGTTTTACCGATCTAACATTATAGAGAGTTTGGAGTTTTTTCATGGCGTTTTATCGTTCACATGTATTGGTATGCGTAGACCCTGAGTGCCTCGCAAAAGGCGCTCACGACATTATAGACGCGCTTCAAGATGAATTTGTAGCACAAGGACTCATTAACGAAATTCAAGTATTAGAAACCTCGCGCATTGGAAAATGCAGCGAAGGACCAGAGATGATGGTCTACCCTGAAGGAGTTCACTATCACGGCATGAGCGTGGATGATATTCCATACCTGGTGGAAGAACACTTTCTAAAAGGGCGAATTGTTGAGCGCTTTCAAGAAGTAATAAAACCCCTCGTAGACGAAGAACTGGGACCCCTGCGCCCCAAAGAAGTTCGCGTTGTTTTACGCAACTGCGGCGAAATTGACCCAAACAACATCGAAGACTATCTGGCAATAGACGGCTATCAGGCACTTGGCAAAGCACTGCTGGAAATGACACCGGAAAAAGTCATTGAAGAAGTAACAAATTCCGGTTTACGCGGGCGCGGCGGCGCGGGCTTTCCTGCCGGCAAAAAATGGGCGCTCACCCGCCAAGTACAAGGCAGCCCCAAATACATGGTCTGCAATGCAGACGAAGGCGACCCAGGCGCATTTATGAATCGCCGCGTACTGGAAGGCGACCCGCACTCCGTCATTGAAGGCATGATCATCGGCGCCTACGCAGTCGGCGCAAGTTATGGCTACATCTATTGCCGTGCAGAATACCCCCTGGCAGTTGAGACCCTTCGCATTGCCATTACACAAGCCAGAGAATTCGGCTTGCTGGGAAGCAACATCTTCGGCACCGATTTTTCATTTGACTTGGAAGTGCGCGTTGGCGCAGGCGCATTCGTCTGCGGCGAAGAAACCGCATTAATGGCATCCATCATGGGCAAGCGCGGAGAGCCAAGCCCCCGCCCGCCCTTTCCTTCAGTCAAAGGCGTATGGGGCAAACCCACCAACAACAATAACGTCGAAACATACTCCAACATCCCGCAAATTATTACAAAGGGCGCGGCATGGTACTCCAGCATGGGAACCGAACGCTCCAAAGGCACAAAGACTTTTGCGGTGGGCGGAAATGTCACCAACCCAGGCTTAATAGAAGTTCCAATGGGTATCACCCTGCGCGAAATTATCTTTGAAGTAGCCGGCGGAATAAAAGACGGCAAACAATTTAAAGCAGTGCAAACAGGCGGTCCAATGGGCGGATGTTTAACCGAGACGCACCTGGATCTGCCGCTGGACTACGAAGCCCTAACGCAAGCAGGCTCCATGATGGGTTCTGGCGGTCTGGTAGTCATAGATGAAAACTCCTGCATGGTAGATATTGCCCGCTTTTTCATGGATTTCACACAGGCAGAATCCTGTGGAAAATGCACCCCCTGCCGAGTTGGCACGCGCCGCATTCTGGAAATGCTGCAAAAAATTTGCGACGGGCGCGGCGAAGACGGAGACATTGAGAAACTTGAAGCCCTGTGCTATGAAGTTTCACGCAACAGCCTGTGCGGGCTGGGTCAGGGAGCGCCCAACCCCGTCATCAGCACCCTTAAACATTTCCGCCACGAATACGAAGCGCACATTTACGAAAAACGATGCCCCGCAAAAGTCTGCCGCCCCCTCATTCGTTTTGAAGTACAAGCAGAAACCTGTACAGGCTGCACAGTTTGCGCCAGAAATTGCCCGGTACATGCCATCAGCGGCGAGCGGAGACAGACGCACATCATTGACGAAAAAGCCTGCATACACTGCGGAGTTTGCGTGCAAGTCTGCAACTTTAATGCCATTCATGTGCTATCCTAAATTCATCCACCTGGGATTCGCCCCAAGACAAAACGCGTAATCTCTAAAAACAGGGAAGCCTTCCAAAGTTCTTCCAAGAGGAATCCCACGCAACATTCAGCGCTGCACATCAAAAGACGAATGCCCAAAAGAATTCTGAAAAATGTTTGATTGGAGGCAAGATGTCCGAATTAGCCATTAAGCAAGATGTCACCGCAATCGTTCAAGCGGCAATTGAAAAGCACGGTAGAAACCGAGAGGCGCTGATTCCAATTCTCAGCGAGATCAATCACGCATTTGGGCATATTCCTGGCAATGCGTTTCGAGAAGTACAAAAACAAATTCATAACCCCGGTGAACAAACCTACATCGCCGAAAGCCAGTTATACGCGCTTGCCAGTTTTTACGATATGCTTTCCACCAAGCCGCGCGGACGGCATGTGATTAAATTTTGCGAAAACGCACCCTGCCATGTGGTTGGCGGCAAAGCCATTTGGAACGCACTACAAGAAAGACTCAACCTCGCCAATGGTGAAACCACCCCCGACTTCAAATGGACATTGGTGACCACCTCCTGTTTAGGGCTATGCAGTGTAGGACCTGTACTGCTGGTAGATGACGACATCTACGGCAATGTCACCCCGGAACAAATCCCTGATATTTTAAAAAATTACGAATAAGAGGAGTCCCATGAAAACAAAACGCGCCATGATCGTGGTCTCCAATGATGTTGAAAGCATCCGCCTGGGTTCCAATGAAATTGTGCAGCATTTACACGAATCGCTGGCTGCCTACGGGCTGCAAGAAGAGGTGGACGTTTCAACAATTTCAGACATCAACTATTCCAACGTGCTGCCTCTGGTTATTGTCTACCCCGAAGCCGTTGTGTATGGACCTGTTAAAGTAGCCGATGTGCGGTATTTAGTAGAAGAACATTTATACAAAGGGCGCATCATCCCAGACCTGCTTGCGCCACCCAAACAATTAACCGGGCAGATCGGCTCACTTCGCTCGCACAAAGGCTACAACCCTGCCGAACAGCGCATTATTCTGGAGCACGCCGGACGCATTGACCCCGAAAATATTGAAGAATTTATTGCCAATCATGGCTACGAAGCGCTTGGGAAAATATTAAGTGAAAATACGCCCGAACAGACCATAGAGATCATCGAAAAATCTGGCTTGCAAGGACGCGGCGGCGCAGGCTTTCCCACAGGGCGCAAGTGGCGCTTTGTTCATAGCGCAAAAGGCAGCCAAAAATATGTGATCTGCAATGCAGATGAAAGCGAGCCGGGAACATTTAAAGACCGCATTGTGCTGGAAGGCGACCCGCACCTTATTATTGAAGCAATGGCAATAGCCGGGTACGCAATCGGCGCAAATGAAGGATATGTATATATTCGCGGTGAATATGGGCTTGCCTACCGCCGAATGGAAAAAGCGGTTCTACAAGCAAAAGAATTTGGTTTCCTTGGCAGCAATATTTTTGGCACAGATTTCAACTTTAACATCCACCTTCACGCCGGAGCAGGAGCATACGTCTGCGGCGAAGAAACCGCATTGATTGAATCGCTGGAGGGAAAGCGCGGCGAACCACGCTCTCGACCACCCTACCCTGTTACCAATGGCTTATGGGACAAACCGACCCTGGTAAATAATGTAGAAACTCTGGCAAACATTCCCGCCATCATTCGCAACGGCGCAGATTGGTACAAATCATTTGGCACTCCATCCAGCCCTGGCACCAAAGTCTACACCATTATGGGCAATGTTAATTTCAGCGGCGTAATCGAAGTGCCAATGGGCATCACCCTGCGCGAAGTGATCAATATTTATGCCAAAGGCATGAAACCTGGCAGCACACTCAAACTTGCGCAAACCGGTGGAAGCAGCGGCTCAATCATTCCCGCTGTTTTGCAAGACACACCAATGGATTTTGAATCCTTCCGCAAGGCGGGCGTTTCACTCGGCTCAGGCGCATTATTAATCTGCGACCAGCACACCTGCATTGTAGACCTGGTTAAAGTGCTTTTGCAATTCTTTCGATTTGAATCTTGCGGCAAATGCACACCCTGCCGCATTGGCACACAACGCACCTATGAGATTGTGGAACGCATTTCACAAGGGCTTGGAAAACTGGAAGATTTAGACACCCTGGTGGAACTTACCAGCGAAATGGAACGCGCATCCAACTGTGGGCTTGGACAAACTGCCACAGTCCCCATCCGCGATATGCTCAAACACTTCAGAACCGAAGTGGAAGCGCACATTCGGCTGGGTGTTTGCCCAACCGGCGTAGGCGAATTTTCAAAAGAGAGTGAAAAAGTTTAGCGAAATTTCACTGCATACTTCAAACTGTAAACAAAGTACAAACACAAAAACATTAATAAGCAGATACATGACAGAGGAAAATATGGTGCAAATAACGATTAACGGAAAGCAGATTGAAGCCCCCGAAGGCACAACCGTTTTGCGCGCAGCACAAATGGCAGGAATTCACATTCCCACCCTGTGCGATCATAAAGAATTATCGCCCTACGGCGGGTGCCGCCTGTGTATTGTAGATGTGGAAAAATGGCGGGTGCCAATGGCTTCTTGCACATTGCCTGTTAGCAATGGAATGGTAGTACACACAGAAACAGAAGAGATCAAAAAATCGCGCAAATTTATTCTCTCCATGCTGTTTAGCGAGCGCAACCACTTTTGCCCCTTCTGCCAGGTAAGCGGCGGCGATTGCGAACTTCAGAACGCAGCCTACGAGCAAGAAATGACCGACTGGAGCATTCAACCCGGCTGGGACAACTTTAAGGTTGATACCACACACCCATATTTTATATTAGACAACAACCGCTGCATCCTCTGCCGCCGCTGTGTTCGCGCCTGCAGTGACCTGGTAGGCAACTTTACGCTCTCCGTTGCAGAACGCGGCGCAGCCAGCATGATCGTTGCAGATACAGATGTACCGCTGGGCGAAAGTACCTGCATTCAATGCGGAACCTGCGTACAGGTTTGCCCCACCGGCGCGTTAATAGATCGCGGCAGCGCCTATCAGGGGCACGACAAAGACTTAACCGAAATCAAATCGGTCTGTATTGGCTGCTCGGTAGGATGCGCCATTAATATTTTGATGCGAGACAACCGCATTGTTCGCATAGAAGGCGACTGGGAAGGCGCTGTCAATCACGGTTTGCTGTGCAAACATGGGCGCTACGACCCCGTGAACGAATCACGCAAACGAATCACCTCGCCGCAAATTCGCAAAAACGGAAAACTTGAACCTGTCGGCTGGGAAGAAGCCTTCAGCGTTTTGGCAGAAAAATTAAAACCTCTGGCGGGCAGCCAAAATGGCGTTGCTGCCATTGCATCCACCCGCCTGCCGGCAGAAGCCCTGAGCGCGTTCAAAGAATTATTCGCCCAAGAATTTCAAAGCGTCCTGGTCACCAGCCTTGAAGAAGGCGTCCCCACAAAAGTGGTAACAGACTACGCCGAAGAACATGGCGCATTTGAAGGGAAACTGGATGTCTTGCGCAACGCCGACACCGTGTTAAGCATTGGCGCAAATACCAACCGCAGCCACATGGTTGCCGGGTTCTTGTTTAAACGCAACTTACCCAAAGGAATACACATCATTCAAATTGACCCAGAAATCAGCGACCAAGACTATCTGACAAGCGTTACGCTCAAAACCAAGCGTGGGTCAGACCTGGCGCTGCTGAAAGGCTTGCAGGCAATCATCATTAAAGAAGGTCTGGGACGCACCCCGCTAAACCTCCCCCATGCCGACTCACTCATTGAACAAGCAATCAGTGCCACAGGCATTTCCATAGACGAGCTGACATACACAGCACAAACGCTGGCGCGCTCCATTTCTCCCGTTATTCTCTTTGGCAAGGGCATTACCGCCCAACATGATAAAAACCTGATCGAAGAACTTTATCGCCTGGCGGTGTTGGTCGGCGCAGTAGATGAAGAACGCTTTGGGCTGATTTCAGTCAAAGGGGAAGCCAACAGCCTAATTGCCAGCCTCCTGGGTCTGGATACCACCTTTGAACTAAACGGACAGCAGGCGGTCTACGTGGCAGCAGGCGATGACTACATTTCCAAATCATTCATGGATCGAATTTCCAAAGCGCCCTATCTAATTGCGCAAACCTGCTACGAATCCAACCTAACAGAACAAGCGGATCTTGTACTGCCGGTCACGCTTTGGTCAGAGCAGGAAGGTAGTTACATCAACCTGGACGGGCGAATGCAAAAAGCGCAAAAAGCGATCACCCCGCCCGAAAATGTGCGCGACAATCTAACCGTTCTACAAGAAATTGCCAGGCACATGCACATGACCTTAAAAACCGATTGGCAAAAAGCCATTCTGGAGCGCAAGTCAAGCGTATCGTTGAATTAATCACAAAAGAGAGTCCCCATGAACAAACCTAAAATTGCTTCCGATTGGATGTGCGGCTGTGCGGGGTGTCACATGTCGCTGCTGGATATGGACGAACGCATTTTACAAGTGCTGGAAATGATAGACCTGCGCGCAAGCCCAATCACTGACCTAAAAGAACCAGACGAAAACGGCGTAGACGTAGGCATACTGGAAGGCGGCATTAACAACACCGCCAGCGAAGAAGTTGCCCACAGAATGCGCAAACGCGCCAAAATCCTTGTTGCCCTGGGAGACTGCGCCGTATTTGGCGGCGTACCTGCCATGCGCAACTTCTGCGGCGTAGAAGCGGCGCTCCAACAAGCCTATGTAGATGCCGAAAGCAACGAACCTGGCAGCCAAATTCCCAATGACCCCGAACTGGCAACCATGACCAAAACACGCGCCATTCACGAAGTTGTGCCAGTAGATTACAACGTCCCTGGCTGCCCGCCCGACGCAGATGTCATCGTTTACGTTCTATCGGAACTGGCACAAGGACGCAAGCCGGAGTTGAAAGACAAACTGCTCCACTGGCACTAAAAAATGCAGAATGCAAAATGAGGAAAGCAGAATTTTCTCCTCATTCCTCATTCATCATTCCTCATTTATCATTTATCGGAGGTCATAATGACTGCGCAAAAAATAACGATTGAGCCTGTTACCCGCATCGAAGGTCACGCAAAAGTGACCATTCACATGAAGGAAGACAACACCGTTGACCATGCCTACATGCACGTCAACGAATTTAGAGGTTTTGAAAAATTCTGCGAAGGGCGTTTGTATTTTGAAATGCCCGAAATCACCCCGCGCATTTGCGGAATTTGCCCGGTCAGCCATCACCTTGGCGCCGCCAAAGCCGGCGATGCAATCTCCGGGCAGACCCCGCCCCGCCCCGCAAACCTTCTACGAGAATTAATGCACATGGGGCAAATTGTTCAAAGTCACGGAATGCACTTCTTTGAACTCGCAGGTCCCGATTTACTGCTTGGCTTCGATGCAGCGCCAGAAATTCGCAATGTACTTGGTCTAATTGGCGCAAACCCAGACTTAACCGTCAAAGCCGTACTGCTGCGCAAGTTCGGGCAGGAAATTATAAAAACCCTCGGCGGAAGAAAAATTCACCCAGTCTTTGCCCTGCCCGGCGGCGTAAACAAAAGCCTAACCAGCCCGGAACGCGATACGATTCTAAAAGGTGTAGATGCGGCAATTGAAACGGTGCAAGTTGGCTTAAAGATTATCAAAGAATGGGCAGAACAAAATATGGAGGATATTAACAAATTCGCCGTATTCCCCACCGGCTATTTTGGATTAACCACCCCAGAAAACGGGCTGGAACTCTACGAAGGCAATGTGCGGCTAATAAGCCGTGAAGGCGCAGAGTTGGAGCGCTTCCCCGTTGCCAATTATTTAGACATCATTCAAGAACACGTTGAACCCTGGTCATATCTAAAATTTCCATTTTACAAAAAGATGGGCTACCCAAACGGCGTTTACCGCGTAGGTCCCCTGGGGCGGCTCAACCTTGCCGAAAAAATTGACACCCCACTTGCAAATGAAGAACTCAAAACCTTCAAAAGCCTAAACAATGGCAAGCCAGTGGAAAACACACTCTACTACCATTACGCCCGCCTGATTGAAGCCCTCTTTGCCGTAGAACGAGTTGGCGCGCTATGCAATGACCCCGACATTCTCAGCACCGATATTCTCAACACCCGCAAAAATTACACTGGACATGGCGTGAGCGTGATCGAAGCCCCGCGCGGCACGTTGATCCACGACTACACTGCCGATGAAAACGGCAAACTGCTCAAAGTAAATTTAATTGTTTCCACCGGTCACAACAACTGGGCGATGAGCAACGCAGTGGACAGCGTGGCAAAGACCTATGTGAAGGGTCCAGAAATCCACGAAGGCATGTTAAACCGCGTCGAAGCCGCCATCCGCGCCTACGACCCCTGCCTATCCTGCTCAACTCACGCGGTGGGGCAAATGCCAATTCAAGTGGAAGTCTTAAACGCAGACGGCACGTTGCGGCAAACCCTAACACGAGATTAACTTTTCCCCGCCCGCATAAAATTTTATACCACGCCCCAAAACAGAACGCTGAATTTGCCAATACAAAAGCAAAAACAGCGTTCTGTTTTGGATGTACAATAGAACCTTGCAAAGTATCATCTCAATATTTCGGGGTAAATAGGTGACTGTCACCTTTCCCCGTTTTTTTGAAAAGATACCTTGCAAAACCTAAAACACAAAGCAAAAAGGAAACAACTTGAACCGCATACTTTTACTTGGCTACGGAAACCCCGACCGTGAAGATGACGGCGTTGCCTGGCACATTCTGCGCGCGCTCATCGCCAAAATGGGACTTCCCACCCCAAACTCATACGAAGACGACTTCCCAAACAACCCGCACATTGACTTTGCTTTTTACTTGCAACTAACACCAGAAATGGCGGAAGAAATTGCCCTCTACCCCTACATTTGCTTTGTAGACGCCCACACCGGCAACATTCCCGAAGAGGTGCGCCTGATCGGCGTGGAAAGCGATTTTCAACGCTCGCCCTTCACACACCATCTCACCCCGCAATCGCTCATCTCCATTTGCGAAACACTTTATGGAAAGAAACCAGAAGCCGCCCTGCTCTCGGTGCGCGGGTATCGTTTTCTTTTTACGCGGCAACTTTCCGAAGAAACTTTGGCGCTTGTTCCCCAAGCCGTAGACCTGATCTGGGAATGGCTGAAAGAAAAAAACATTTTAGAATAAATAGAAAACCGATCAAATTAAAGGTAAAAAAGCCATGATCCATCTCAAAATCAATGGACAAGACGTACAGGCAGAAGAAGGGATGACCGTACTGCAAGCCGCACAACAAGTCGGAGTCACCATTCCCACTCTGTGCGATCACCCAGACCTCGAAGCCTATGGCGGCTGCCGCCTGTGCGTGGTGGATGTAAAAGGCTGGCGCACCCCGATGGCATCCTGCACAATGGAAGTCACCAACGGTATGGAGGTCGTCACCCACAGCCCTGAGATCGAGACCACCCGCAAGACCATCCTCGAAATGCTGATGTCCAATTATTATGATGCTGGATATGAAAACGGACAGAAGCAGGAAACCCAACTGATGCAGTGGGCGCGCCACTACGGCGTGGATGCAAAAACGGGCATGGCTCCCGCGCCGCGTTACGCGGTGAATAGCGACCCCAATCCCTTTGTCTGGGTGGATATGAACAAGTGTATCCAATGCACCCGCTGCGTCCGCGCCTGCACCGATATTCAGGGGCGTTTTGTGTGGGGCATGGCAGAGCGCGGAATCAACACGCACCCTGTCCCCGGCGCAGATACAGACATGCTCGATGCGCGTTGCGAATCCTGCGGCGCGTGCGTGGCGTACTGTCCCACCGGCGCATTGGATAATAAAATGTCCATGGGCGCGGGCAAACCTGACAAATTGGTGATGACCACCTGCGGCTACTGCGGCGTCGGCTGTCAATATGAGTTAAACGTCAAAGACAACAAGGTCATCCGCGTTACTTCCACAGAGAAGGCACCCGTCAACGGGAATCATTTATGCGTGAAGGGACGTTACGGCTATGATTTTATTCATCACCCTGAGCGGCTTTTAAAGCCACAGGTGCGGCGGTATTTGCTGGAGGGAAAGAAGAAGCCGTTTATCAGCAAGCCGCTTGCCCTGAGCAATGCCGAAGGGTCAGCGACCAGCAATCAGTGGGATTGGGTCGAAACCGATTGGGATACGGCGCTCGACATCACTTCGCAAAAATTGGCGGGTATCAAAAAAGAATTCGGCGCAGATACCATCGGCGTGCTTACTTCGGCGAAATGCACCAACGAAGAAAATTATTTGATGAACAAATTTACGCGGCAGGTCTTGGGAACCAACAACATAGACCACTGCGCCCGTCTCTGACACTCCAGCACGGTAGCCGGTCTGGCTGCCTCCTTCGGTTCGGGCGCAATGTCCAATTCAATGGATGACGTTTCGCAGCAGGCGCAAGCCTTCTTCATCATTGGTTCCAACACCAGCGAGCAGCACCCCGTCTTTGGCACCATGCTGCGGCAGGCGGTTCGTCAGCGCGGCGCAAAACTCATCGTCGCCGACCCGCGCAAAATTGACATCACCGAGTTTGCCACCCTCCATCTGCGCCAGAAGCCCGGCACCGATATTGCCCTGCTCAACGGAATCATGTACATCATCCTCAAAAATGGCTGGGAGGATAAATCTTTCATCGAAGAGCGCACCGAAAACTTCGACGAATTCAAAGCCACCGTCATGCAATATCCGCCTGAACTGGTTGCAGAAATCACCCGCGTGCCTGTTGAAAAAATATACGAAGCCGCAGAAATTATGGCAGAAAGCAAACCGATGGCGGTGATGTGGGCGATGGGCATTACGCAACATATCGTCGGCGTCCGCAACGTGATGGATTTGGCGAACCTGCAAATGCTGCTCGGCAACATGGGCAAACCTGGCGGCGGCGTCAATCCGTTGCGCGGACAAAACAACGTACAGGGCGCGTGTGACATGGGTGGCTTGCCCGACGTGTATCCCGCCTATCAATCTGTTACCAAAGAGGAAGCCCGCGAAAAATTTGAAAAAGCGTGGGGCGCAACCAGCAACACCAAAGTTGGTTTGACCGTGACCGAAATGATGCCGGGCATTCTCGAAGGCAAAACCCGCGCGCTTTACGTCCTCGGCGAAGACCCCGTCATGTCTGATCCAAACACCAAACACATCCGCCACTCTTTTGAGCAACTTGGCTTTCTCGTCTTGCAGGAAATTTTCCCATCTGAAACTTCAGCGTATGCCGATGTGCTGCTGCCCGGCGTTTCCTTTGCCGAGAAGACTGGCACATTCACAAACACCGAGCGGCGCGTGCAGATGGTACACAAGGCGATTGATCCGCTGGGCGATGCGCGGGATGATTGGTGGATTACAGCGGAGTTGGCGAAGCGCATCCTGCTGGCGACCCCAGAGCGGATTCCGTCCGAAGCGCCTTTTTCTGGCTGGGAATATGCCAACACGTCCGAAGTCATGGCGGAGATCAACGCGCTCACTCCATCCTACGGCGGAATCTCCCATGCGCGGCTCGAAGCGGGGGAACGCCTGCAATGGCCCTGCCCAACGCCCGACCACCCTGGCACGCCCATTTTGCATACCAAACAATTCACACGCGGCAAAGGCAAGTTCATGCCCATTGACCACGTTTCGCCTGCCGAAAAACCCGACGACGATTATCCGATGATTATGAGTACCGGGCGCGTGTTATATCACTGGCACGGCGGGCAAATGACGCGCCGCGCCGAAGGCATTATGAAAGTCTACGGCGAAGCATTGATCGAAGTCAGCCCGTATGACGCCGATAAATTGGGACTCGCCGAAAAACAATTTGTGCGCGTCACCTCGCGGCGCGGCGTTATCGAAGCGCAGGCATGGGTCACCGACCGCGTGCCGCCCGGCATGGTCTACGCCAACTTCCACTTCCCCAACGCCTCAGCCAATGAACTGACCCACGCGGCGCTCGACCCGATTGCCAAAATTCCCGAATATAAAGTCACCGCCGTCAAAGTGGAAGTAGTGAAAGAATTATAAAAAATAGAAGCAGGCGTGTCCATGCAAAACATATCGGAAACGGAGTCGAACGCTTCGCGTCCCGACTTTCGAGCAAAATCAGGAGATTTTGCAATCCACGCTGATAACCTTTGCTTGCACACAAGCAGGCTTTGCTTTACCCGACAAGGCTAATTTGTGGCATAATTAAACATATCAAAAAGGAGGCTCGCCCATGACCACTGTTCGCAAGTTGCTTGAGTTAAAAGACTCTGAAATGAACTTTTCCATTAAGTCCACAGACACTGTTTTACAAGCCGTCAAAAAGATGACAGAAGTCCATGTTGGCGCCCTGCTTGTCACCGAGGGCGAGAAAATTGTTGGCATCTACACCGAGCGCGACTACCTCTACAAAGGCGAGAACGAAGGACGCGCGGCAAAAGACACTCAGATTAAGGATGTCATGTCAGCCCGAATGATCACTGTCACAATGGAAACAACCGCCGATCAATGCGTTGAATTAATGAAACAATACAACATTCGCCATTTGCCCGTTGTAGAGAGCGATCAATTGGTAGGCTTGGTTTCCATGCGCGATGTGATTGCAGCCGCATTTGAAAACAAAGAAAGCGAAATTCGCGGGCTGGAAAATTACATCATGGGAACAGGCTTTCAGTCATAAACAGAATATAAAAAAGCAAACAAAAAGCGGCAGATGCCCTCAGGCATCTGCCGCTTTTTGTGCGAGGACAAAGTTTTTTTACGCCTAAGAAAGCCGCAAAATGAAAAACACCGCCATTCCCCGCTTTCCCTCTCCGCTGGTAAAATCGCCTTTATGTATTTTCATAAAAACACCTCAACTTTAATGGCTGGCTGGTCTTTTTTTATCCTTACCTTCTTGGTATCTTGCGCGAACAACACACCGCAGACAACGCTCTACCCAACCTACGATCCCTTTCTGCCAATCCAACAAAATACACTGGCGCCCGTGCAATTTCCAACAGTAACAGCGGTACATTCTGCATTAGCGCCTGTGGAAAATATCAGCCCAACCCGCGAACCAACGCCCACCCGCGCGCCGCTTTCCATTGAACTTCCAACGCTTGCGCCCACAGACCAACCCGCCAACACTCCCACGCCCGATGTCGTGCGCGTACTGCCAACCCCGCGCCAAAATGCAGACCAATACACAGTACAAGAGGGAGATAACTTGGGATTGATTGCCGATGCGCATGGCATCAGCGTAAAAACACTGATGGAATCGAACAGCATTAACGACGCAAACCTGCTTTATGCCGGCATGGTTTTAGAAATTCCTGCGCCCAACCCCGGCAACAACGGCACATCCTTCAAAGTGATACCAGATTCAGAAATGGTCTACGGTCCGGCGGGAGTCTACTTTAATATCAAAAATTTTATTAATAGTCAAAATGGCTATCTTGAAATGTACGAACAGGACGTAAACGGTTTTTTATTAACCGGAGACGAGATTGTGTGGATTGTTGCCCGTAATTACTCGGTAAACCCGCGCCTGCTGCTGGCGCTGTTGGAATATCAAAGCGGGTGGGTCACCAACTCCAACCCGCTTAATACCGCCTACCCAATGGGCTTTGCAGATGAGAGCCATTACGGGCTATATCGTCAATTGACCTGGGCAGCCGATACGCTGAATCAAGGCTATTATCTTTGGAAAGCAAATGACATTTCTACCTGGGTAATGAATGACGGCACAGTCATTCCCATTGACCCCACCATCAACGCCGGCACAGCCGCCGTGCAATATTTTTTTGCAAAACTGGACGACCGCCCAACCTGGGAAAAAGATGTCAGCGGCACAGGATTGCTGCTTTCCTATTATGTTTTTTTTGGCAACCCATTTGACTACGCCATTGAGCCGCTAATTGCAGCATCAGTTACGCAACCGCCCATGCACCTGCCATTTAGCGCAAATGAGACCTGGTATTACACTGGCGGTCCACACGGCGGATGGGATTACGGCTCGGCATGGGCAGCGCTAGACTTTGCCCCGCCCGGCGAGAACAGCACCTGCCTGGCAAGCCCACTTTGGGTCACGGCGCTGGCAGATGGGCTTGCCCTGCGCGCATCCAACGGCGCGTTGATTCAAGACCTGGATAATGACGGCTACGAACAAACCGGCTGGGTTATTTTATACATGCACGTCGCCGAAGAAGGACGCGTGGAGACTGGCGAATATATTTATGCGGGTGAACGCATTGGACACCCATCCTGCGAAGGCGGCGTATCCAATGCCACGCACATTCACATTGCCCGTAAATATAATGGGGAATGGATTGCCGCAGACGGACCCCTGCCGTTCAACCTAGACGGGTGGGTAGCCAGCAGCGGCGGCAGACAGTACGACGGCTATCTCACACGCGGAAGCCAAACTATTGAAGCCTGGGACAGCGCAAGTGAACTTAATTTAGTTTCTCGTTAATGCACTACCCTTAAATCTCCATACCGGACGTTGGCAAATTGCAGCGCCGCCGCATAATTTCATTCAGGCTTAATCTAAACAGATATAATGCAAATATCCATGTATCGCATCTACGTCACACTCGTTATTCTTTCGCTCACACTGTCCGCTTGCGCCCCCGCCTCCATCTCACTGTGGGGTGTGGCGCAAACTCCTACGCCAAACGGCGTAAATCCTGCCACCCCGCATTTCGACCCATTTATCGTACAAGACATACCAGTCGTTTTTCCCACATCCACCACCCCGCCGCAATTGGAAACAGAAGCCGCATACACCTCAACCCCTATCCTGACGCCCATCGTCACAGAGTCGCCGCAAATGATCACCTACGACTCGGCGCCCTTTCTGTACTATGCCCAAAGCGGCGACATGCTCTCTGCCGTAGCCAACAGATTTGGAGTAGCAGAATCTGAAATTACATCAGATGCCGACTTAACCAAAACAACATTAATAGACCCCGGCACGCTATTAATCATCCCCAATCGCTTAACAGAAACCACAACGCCCAACATTCAAATTATGCCAGATGCCGAAATCATCTTTTCTTTCACCGCCACCGATTTTAGCGTGGAAGAATATGTGCAAAGCGCAGACGGATATTTGAGTAAATTTAAAGATTATCTTGGTTCAACCGGCTGGATCAATGGCGACCAGGCAATAAAACGCCTCGCCATTGAAAACTCAATCAACCCGCGCCTGCTGCTGGCGCTGTTGGAATTTGAAAGCCGCTGGGTGCGAGGGCAGCCAATAGATAACCTGCATGTAGAATACCCCATGGGCTTCGACGACTATCACTTCAAAGGCATGACCGTCCAAATGGTGTGGGCGATTAATAACATGGCAATTGCCTATTATGGCTGGCGCGCCGGCACACTCACCCACCTGGAATTTCCAGACGGCTCTACGCTGCGCATTGATCCGCGTTTAAATGCCGGCACAGTTGCCATACAATATTTATTTTCCCGCGTTCACAGCCAGTCACAATGGGAGCAGATCATCAACCCCAACTCTGGCTTCCCCGCCATGTACCTGGAAATGTTTGGCGACCCCTGGGCGCGCGCCGAAACCGTAAACCCCATCTTCCCCGCCGCATTAAATCAACCGACCTTAACGCTGCCGTTTGAATCTGGCTTTGAATGGAATGTAACCGGTGGACCGCACAATGCCTGGGGACAAATTAACCCAAATATTTATGGAACCAATCACACCGTTTTCGCCGCCATAGATTTTGCCCCATCCACAGATCACGGCGGATGCGACCCAACCACCACCTGGGTGGTCGCCGCTGCACCAGGGTTGGTTGTGCGCTCGCACAATGGCGCCGTGATGGTAGACCTGGACGGCGATGGCTACGAGCAAACCGGCTGGAACATCCTTTACATGCACATTGCCGAAAAAGACCGTATTCCTTCTGGAACATGGCTGGAAGTGGATGACCGCATTGGTCATGCCTCGTGCGAAGGCGGCGTCTCCACTGGCACGCACCTGCACTTTGTGCGCAAATATAATGGCGAATGGATCACAGCAGATGGACCCATCCCGTTCATTATGGATGGCTGGCGTGTGGTAGCCGGTGAAAAGGCATACGAAGGAAAACTGGTGCGGGGTGATGAAGTTGTCACCGCCGACCTCATGGGACAAAAATGGTCAAACATTTTCCGTGATGAAAAAGAAGATGATCAAGCCCAATAGCCGCCCTAGAATCCATCTACGCGGAATGGCAATGCTGCTTGGTAGCGCTTTATTTTTTTTCTCTTCCTGCAGTCAGGCTGCAAGCCTGCCCACAGTGAACACCAGCCTACCCCCCAATAGCAGCCCCCCCTCACAAGCCCAGACCCCGCTCCCTACCCGAAGAACCTACGAACCCGGTGAGTGGGTAGACTACACAGCACAGACAGGAGATACCCTGCCCGCGCTTGCGGCACGCTTCAATACCACAGTGGAGGAAATTTTCAAAGCAAATCCCCAAATTCCACGCGAAGCGACAACCATGCCGCCGGGGATGCCTATGAAAATTCCGATCTACTTTCTGGCGCTCTGGGCAAGCCCGTTTCAGATTATTCCAGATCATGCCTTCGTCTACGGACCCGCTTTAATCGGCTTCAACACATCGGCGTATGTTGAATCTCAACCTGGCTGGTTAAAAAATTACCGTGTCTATGCCAGCGGCAAATGGCGCAGCGGCGCTGAAATGGTGGATTTTGTTGCCATAAATTACAGCGTCAGCCCGCGTTTGCTGCTTGCCCTGCTTGAATATCAAGGCGGCGCACTGACAAAGCCTGAACCGCCGCGAAAAAAAAACTTGCTGGGCTTCACACGCCGCTATTGGGAAAATCCCTACCTGCAAACTGTCATTGCCGCCAACACACTCAATAACGGCTATTACGGCTGGCGAATTGGGAATATGACCGAATTTGAAGGACTGGACAAAACGCTCATCCGCCCTGACCCCTGGCAAAACGCCGCATCCGTTTCACTTCAATATTATTTTTCGTGGATGCTGGCAGGAGAAGAATACAGCCGCGCCATTGGACCACAGGGGCTGATAGCCACCTACGAAAATTTTTTCGGCAACCCCTGGAACGACTCCACAGTCCTCATTCCTGGCAGTTTACAGCAACCCGAATTTCAAATTCCATTTCAACTTGACCAAACCTGGTACTTAACCGGCGGTCCGCACACAGGCTGGGGAGGCGGTGAACCCTTTGCTGCACTGGATTTTGCCCCGCCTTCAGATAAATCTGGTTGCTTTATTGCAGAACAAAAATATTTTTCGGTTGCCGTAAATGATGGGCTGGTTGTACGCTCCACCATTGATGGATTGGCGCTTGACTTGGACAAAGACGGGGATGAACGCACAGGCTGGGTGGTTTTTTACCTGCACCTTGCCGCCAAACAACGCGCCCCGGTCGGCGCAGAATTAAAAACAGGAGAAATGATTGGCTACCCATCTTGCGAAGGCGGTCATTCAACAGGGACACACGTTCATATTGCGCGCAAATATAACGGGGAATGGATTAATGCAGACAGCGTCATTCCCTTTAAGGTCAGCGGCTGGGTTCCGCACAACGGCATTGCCGCCTACTTGGGAACCATGACCAAACAAGGCGCAGTTGTAACCGCCAGCGAATATGGAGAATATTTCACCTCCATCAGCGGCAGTTATCCATAATAAAAACACAGGTTGAGTTGCTCAACCTGTGTTTTTAGGGGCGGGGAAAGGCAAGCGCTTAT
This sequence comes from Anaerolinea thermophila, assembly GCA_020721605.1. GTDB lineage: Bacteria > Chloroflexota > Anaerolineae > Anaerolineales > Villigracilaceae > Villigracilis. Next base: position 8,752 of record DYML01000008.1, on the reverse strand, counting down.
TTTGTTTTATATTCGCCCTGCTTAATCACTGTTTTGCCGTCTTCGTCCAATATTTTATAAATTAATTGCATGGGAAAGACCTTGCCCAACATCGCCTGTGCCGGGCAATACTTCTCTGCCGAAAGTTCAATGGCGCGCAGCAGGGAAGATTCATCTACATCTTTGCCTGTCACCAGATATTCGATCAACGCGCCGATGAAAACCTTTGGATGCTCCTCTGCCCGTTGGGCGTGAACCTGCACCTGAAATTCAATAATTGGCTGTTTTTTCTTCTGCATAATGGAGATCACATCCATTGCGGTACAGCCAGCCAAACCAAGTGCAATAAATTCCATCGGACGCGCAGCGGTATTCTCGCCGCCCGCCGCGTCTGTATCCATTTTTTGCACAAACCCAGAATCGCTGGCGCCTTCAAAAGCCATCTTGCCTTTCCAATTTAAAACTACATCCATTTTCTACTCCTTAATTAATTTGGTTACATATCGTTCAAGAAATTCTTCTGAAACGCCGCCAACCCACGTCAGGCGAACTTGCCCGCTGCGGTCAATTACAAAAGAACTTGGCATACTAATGGTATTAAATTTGCGTTGAGCCTGCCCGTCCTGATCCAACCAAACAGGAAAAGTGAGGCGAAACTCTGAAACAAATGGCTGTACAGCATCAAGCGGTTCCTCCTGGTCAATGGCGATCAAAACAAACCCTTCTTCTTTGTGCTTTTGGTAATAGGACTGCAATGCCGGCATTTCGTCTTTACAGGGCGGGCACCAGGTTGCCCACAAATTAACAAGTACAATTTTTTCGGCATATTGCTGTATGGATACGCTGTCACCCGCCAGATTTTTCAGGTTCAGCAACGGGGCGGGAAAATCCACCTCCAGCGGAATGACAGAAAGGTCGGCAGAGGCTGAAGCAGATTCCTGCAAAAAGATAAACAGCATAATCCCAATGGCAATAAACCCCACGCCGATCATTAACGTGGCATAAAAACGCATGGGAGAAGGTTGAGCGCGTTCTGTCATGTTTCACATCCAATAGAGAGTTGCTCACACGGAGCACACAAAAATTATCAGGTACAACCGCCGCTGTCTCCATTTACAAAACCACATACCGGGCATTCCAATTGCAGCAAACCGTTGTAATCCAAATACCCGTTTTCACACTTTGGGCATAAATCGCCTTTGCGGAGCGGCGCAACAGATTCCATCTCTGCGGGCTGACCCACCCCAAGCAGAAGCAACTCAAATGAAGAAAGATTTATTTTATCGGTCATTGTAATTATGAAGATGCGGAGCGGAAAATAATTACCCGGCTGCAAAGTATAACCGAACATAAATGCATCCTGCAAAAATGGGAAATATGTCCGTGAGTTTAGGATATTTGGTACTGGAAAGTTGTTCAGACGTTGATTAATATACTACAAATGCTTGAGTACCTACCCAACACCCTACTCTTTCAGGAACTTGACTCTGCACAAGCCGACATGCTTAAATCTCTCTTTGAAGAATTTACATGCCCGCCAGAGACAGTCATTATCGAACAGGGCGCGCCTGCAACTTATTTATATTTACTGCTCAAAGGTGAAGTTGCCATTCGATACAAACCCTACGACGGTCCCCCCATTACATTAACCCGCCTGCGCGAAGGGGATGTATTTGGTTGGTCGGCTGTGGTAGGCAGCCCGAACTATACATCGAGCATTGTGAGTGAAAATCAAATTGAGGCAATTCGCATACGAAGAAGCGACCTGATAAAATTATCCAATAGCGCACCCAAAACAGGGCGGCTTATTATGGATCGCCTTGCACGGATTGTTTCACCCCGTTGGGAAACCACACACGCCCAGGTTCAGTCACTTTTAAGCGCCAATCAGAAACCATAAAAAGGAGTCCAGTCATGGTTGCACCAGAATCAGCCGATCAAGAAACCCAATTACGCGGTCTAGTTAATAAAATCAGCGCATATATTGAACAATTTCATGGGGGCAACGTGGAATTTGTGTCGTTTGATGGCAAGCGATTAAAAGTACGGCTGGGGGGCGCTTGTTTAAATTGCCCCCTGCTGCCCTCCACTTTACATGGCTGGGTGGAAGGCACCATTCATCAATTCTTTCCAAACGTGGAAGTTTTTGGAGAAGAATAACACTTGCTGAGGGCAGGTAGGTAATAATGAACATCCCCGCAAATTATGCGGGGATGTTCATTATTACAGCCTATAAAATTACAACACGCTACGACTGCCGGCACCAGTCAATCGTTGCGCGCATGGCATCCTTCAAGGAAGTACCCTGCCAACCGAAGGCTTTCTCGGCTTTGCTGGAATCCATGATGAAGGGCTTCTCCCACTCGTAGAGCATTTCCACCGATTCGCGCAAGGTCGGCATGAACATGCCCAGCATATTCAACATCAACTTGCCCGCCGCCATGACCTTGACCTTCTGACCCATTTCCTCTTCCATGATTTTGACCAGTTGAGTTTGGGTGACAGGCGCGGGAGACGGCGCAAACCAAATTTGCCCCAGCGCTTCTTCGCGCGTGCCGAGGGTCGCCAGTAGTTTTCCAAAATCTGCGATGTAAGAAAATGTATGCGGCTGATCCAGTTTTCCCATCAAGTTGATGGCTTTGCCTGAAAGAGCGGGGCGAATGGCAAAGGATGTGACGGCAGTATCATCGGGACCGAAAAAGTTGGAGGCACGTCCAATCGCAGCGCGGATTTTGCCTGCGTGGTGCGCGTCCATGACGGCGGTTGCCATTGCGCCACGCACCTTTCCCTTTTTGGTGTGCGGCTGATACGGCATATCTTCGCGGATGGGCTGTCCGTTTGTATCGCCGTACATGTAGAGATTGTCGCCGACGATGAATTTTGTGCCGTTGGCTGAAACCGCGTCAAGAATTGCCTTTTGCATGGATGGGAATTTCTCCGCCCATTCGTGATATTGCGGTTGGGCGCATTGATAAACCGCCTCGGCGCCTTTGGTCACTTCGATATTATTTTTGACATCGTAGGCGTCGCCTTTGACAACTTCCACTTCGGCGGGAATGCGGAGGTCGGCTTTGCCCGAATGGCTAACCATGCGGACTGGTTTGCCCAATTTCACCAACTCGCGGGCTGTCCATTTGGCGAGCGCGCCTGTGCCAAAAATTACATGCAATTCATTTTGTGACATGATTGATTTCCTTGTAAATATTTTTTTGAAAATGACCGATTACGAAGCCTTGTTCACTTCGAGCCGCTTACGGGCTGTTTCGTGGCGACTAACTACCTGCTCATGTTCCATCGCGGCGGCGAGACCAAAGCGCGGCATATTGCCGTACACACTTTCATACTGGTCGGCATGGACGGTGTAAGTCTCGTGCCAAATTCCCACACTGCCTCCCGCGCCAATTGCCTGATTAAATTTCTTCCACGCCTTAAGATGAGGGTCGGAAGGCTGGCGGGCGAATTGTTCCAGGTCTTCGAACGAACGCCAGTATTGCAGCAAGAGCGGACCGCTGAAGTTCCAGAAATATTCGGCGTGCAGGAAACCCTTTTCGGGGTGGGTGAATAACGTCGTCAGCATGGGAGTCATGGCTCCCGCCACGGGCGCCCACTTATCGGGACGCCACCATTGGTTGATTCGCATTCCAATCAAAAAGACAACAAAGGGTTCGTCGGTTTTTGCGGTATATCGTCCGTTGAAAATTTTAGTCATAATTTTTCTCCTATTTCACCAAGTAAGGTTGTCTTCTCAAAGATTTCTGCTTGCCATATTTTTTCGCCTGATGCTTCCAGCCAATGCCGCCAAAAAATTTATACGTCCAAATTGGAATTAATGGCTTGGCAAGCAAATCACGCGCCTGTTGCGGAATGGATTTGCCTTCAACCAGCGCGGCGGCGGCGAGGTCGAGACTCTTGCGAAACGAAGTGCCTTGTCCGCCCAGTTCGTTCAGCGGCTTGCCATGCACCATGCCCTCGCCTGCGCCCAATGAAAGCGAGCCAAGCCAGGTCATGCCAGATTGCCCCGCGAACTCTCTGCAAATGGCAAGCGCGGTTTCGTTGTGACGGGCTTCAGGAAATCCACAATTGGCAATGGCAACAAAACGCTGTGTCGTTTTTACACTTGAACGGTGCGCGGCGATTTTTTCCAGCGCAGCAATGACGGGCGCGGGCAGGCTGTCCGCATAAAGCGGGAAGGCAAGCACAACCAAATCGGCTTGATCGAGTCTCTCAAATGCGAGGCGAGTCCGCTCGGCGGAGTTGAAGGTGGTGTAAATTTGAATCGTCTCGGTTTCAATCCCACGCGCGGCGAGTTGATCCATCAAGTAGCCACCCAGTGAAGCGGATGTGCTTTTCTTTGTGCGCGGACTTCCGACCAGCAAGACCGCACGGCGGATGGGAGCGGAATCAGCGTGGAGCAGGCTTGGGGACGGCAGATCAGGCACGGGCGTGGAAATTCCGCCTTCGACTTGATCCAGCCATTCGTTGAGTTGATCCTCCAAATCGGCTTCACGATTCACCAATCCACAAACCGAAACGGGCGAATACAGGTTGATCGCGTTGCGGTGGACGAGGTGACGAAAAACCGCTTCGGCTTGCGCGTTGGGCTGATCTGCCCACCCGACAGTAATCACGCTGGGATATTTTGAATAGCGTTTTTGATGATGCGTTTCGCCATCCACAGTGGTAAAAAACGGCGAGATGTTTTGAATTTGGTGATCTACCGCGCGTTTGAGTTCGGAGGAATAGCCGCCAAAAGTGACAGGCGTAAGATAAATAAGCAAATCGCTCTGCATAATTTTTTCGGCGATGATGCGGTTGTCGTCGTTGGTGTTGCAGACGCCAGGGTTGCGAACCCAGCAGAAAAAATCGCCTGCACAGTTGCCAATTTTTTGCTCGCGCAAAACGATAGTTTCAGATGTCCAGTTTCGAGCGGCAAGGTCGGCTTGCAAGGCGGAAGTCACCTGCGCTGCGGTTGAGTCGTTGGCATGTGAGCCGTCGAGAATTAAGGTTTTCATTTGTTCTCCTTAATAAATTGCTTTGTAATCAAATTGAGTTCGTAGCGGTAAAGCGCGGCTCCATCTGCCCCATGCGGGGGAATGTTGCCCGCAAGTTCGAGCGAGACCAAGCCGTGAACACGGCTCCAGACGAGCATGGAAACCGAGAGCGAGGAGATGTCGTAATCGCCTGCGTAGGTTTTCCAGATTCGGAAGTGTTCTTCAAATGCTGGTTGTACGGGGGGAAAATTCTCTGCCTGCAACATATTGGCTACGCGCAAATCATCTATCACACTAACCAAAGCGCTGAGCGAACGCGCCGCAGTCGGCATGACCTCCATTTTGGGAGCCTGATAGCCTGGGATGGGCGTACCGAAGATTAGTTGATACCGCTGGGGGAAGTCAATCGCCCACTGACGGTAGGCAATGCCGATTGCGTACAAGCGTTCCGCCATTTTTTCACGCGGAAGACTGTCACGCGCCACCAATTGGTAATCGCCAAACGAAGCGTAGGCTTCGATGATGAGCGCCGTCACCAGCGCGTCTCGGTCTGGAAAATAATTGTAGATTGCGGGCGCGGTGATTTTCAATTCGCGCGCAATCGCCCGCAGAGATAAAGCCGTCGCGCCAAATTCGGCAATCTGTTTCCAAGCGGTTTCTTTGATGGCTTCCTGCAAATTCGGGATCTGTTTTTTGAGTGTCGGTCTGACCATGTTGACTCCTTGTTTACTAAACACTGTAAATATACGGTGTTTAGTAAACTTTGTCAAGAGAAAAGGGCAAGCCAGCACTGCCTGCCCTATCTGATTACTAATTTGACAATGTCACATTTCAAAACCTTTCACCACAAAGTTCACAAAGGGTCACAAAGGAGAGCAAAATGCTAAAAACAAGGTTTCCCTTCGTGTACCTTCGTGCTCTTTGTGGTTTAGAACTTTGGTTTTAGTCTTAATATGACATTGTCAAACTAATTACTGATTACTGATTACTGTCCGCAAACAACCGCCCCCGCCTCCACATCATGCGCCTGATTCCAGAGTTTATCAAATTCCTGCAAATACAAAGCGGCGATTTCGGCGTTATCTACAATGACAACATTTTCTTCGTTTGATTCGTCAGCGTTGGTCGAGTAATTCAACGAGCCAGTCACCACAATGCTGTTATCAATGATGATGATTTTATCGTGCAGGAAACTTCCGTTGCCGTCCTGCCGCACAGGGACGCCCGCGCACCAAAAGGTTTTTAGTTCAGAGCCTGTGCCAGTGCTGCCGAAAGTTTCATAAATCCCTTTCACGTCCACGCCCGCCTTGGCGCGGTCAATCATCGCCTGAGCCAATGGATAATCGGTAAAACTAAAAGCGAGGAAACGGATACTCGTCTGGGAATCCGCAACCAGCGCGATCAAGTTACTCAGCGCGTTATCCTCCGCAGAAAATATGACTTGAAGCGGCGTGCCATCCAAAATTGCCCATTGATTATTTAACGTGGAAGGCGCGCGTGAACCGAATTGCCCGTTCCACATTTCTTGAAATTCGCGCTCAAAAATAAAGGCAACTTCAGGAGAACGAATAACCATCACATTATTATTTTGTTTGAAAACCGCGTTAGCAGAAATATTGGTTGAGCCAGTCCATGTAATTTGCTGATCGAAGATCCAAAATTTATTGTGCATTAACGCCGAGCGGTCATCATCTTTCACTTCAATGCCTGCGGCTTGCAACAAGGCAAATTGTCCGCGCCCTGGTTGGGAGTCGTATTCCAAGCCGTTCTTATCGTCCGTCATCCATTTCACGTCCACGCCGCGATTCTTTGCCGCGATGAGCGCGTCTGCTACGGGCGTGAGATTAAATTCAAAAGACGCAATGTGAATGCTGGTCTGCGCGTTGTTGATGAGTTCAATCAATTTTTCTTCGATGGAGCCTGCCAGCACATCGGGGTTATTAATGGTCAGCGGGTCGGTGAAATACACCTCCCACCATTTTACAGAGGCAATGGGAACGGGTGTTTCTGTGACGGGGATGATAAACGCGGGCGTCTCACTTGCTGGCGGGAGAATAATCGGCGTGTCGGTGATGGGAATGATGAACGGCAGCGGCGTTTCGCTCGCAGAAACAAGAATCGGTACAACCGCCTGCTGAGAATCCACTGGCGCACAGGAAGCAACGACAAAAGCAAAGATGAGCGGGAGGATGATTTTTTTCATATCCCTATTTTGCCTGACTTGGAGCAAAAACGGGAGGGCAACAACTTAAACCACAGATGAACACTGATGAAAAGGATTGGAAAATCATCCCCAAAATCAGTGTTCATCCATTTTATCTGTGGTTGATTTTTGGGCTGATTCATTCCAGCGCCGCAAAGTCCTGCGGGTTGCCCAGCGGCAGAATGGTCATACCTTCGGCTATGCGTTTGACCAAGCCGCCCAGCACCGCGCCATTTCCCACTTCAACGAAAGTGTTGATTCCGCTTGAAGCCAGATATTGAATCGATTCTGTCCAGCGGACGCGGGACTGCATTTGCGCGATGATGTCGGCGCGGGCGGCGGATTCATCTATCAGCGGCTGAGCGTAAACATTACCGATGACTGGGATTTGCAATGCTGAGAATTTTGCGGCGGCGACAGATTCGTTCCATTCCTGTTGGATGGAATTCATCAGAGAAGAATGTGCGGCGATGGATACTGCCAAAGGCAAAGCGCGTTTTGCGCCCGCCAATTTCGCGCCGGTCATAGCGCGTTCCACTGCGGCTTTTGAACCTGAGATCACCACCTGCCCCGGACAATTATCATTGGCGACCTGCACAGATTCTTCGGGGGTACTGGCTTCGGCGCAAACTTTTTCCAGCGCGGGAATGTCAAGGTTGAGAATCGCCGCCATGCCGCCAGAGGCAAGCCCGCCTGCGCGCTTCATCAACTCAGCGCGTTTGCGGACGAGGCGCAAACCATCTTCAAAGGAAAATGCTCCAGCGATGGCGAGAGCAGAAAATTCGCCAAGCGAATGTCCGGCCAGCGTGGCAGGATTGAGATTGGGATAAAGATGCGAGAAGGCGCGATAGGCGGCGAGCGAGTGAACGAACAAAGCAGGCTGCGTATTGACGGTGTCGTTCAGTTCATCCGCCGCACCTTCCATCATCAATTTGGAAAGAGAAAAGCCGAGAATCGAATCTGCTTCTTCAAAGGTTTGTTTTGCAATGGGATATTGCGCGGCGAGGTCTTTGCCCATGCCCACTGTTTGAGAGCCTTGACCTGGAAAAATAAATGCTGTTTTTTGTAAATTGAGTTTCATTAAATCTCCTTTTATTGGAGTGGTTTTGCCCCAAAGTCAGGAGACTTTGGACTCCGTACCGTTAAAACACAAATGGGTCGTGAAAGTCACGACCCATTTTGCCTTGAGAACGTAAAGGTACGCTTACTCGCTGGCTTTCTTTTCTTTTTTAACTTGAACAACTTCGCGTCCATTATAAAAGCCGCATTTCGGACAGACGGTGTGCGGCAGGCGCATGGAACCGCAATTGGAACAAGCCACGGTGTTTACCGCGCTCAACGCATCTTGTGAGCGGCGGCGGTCACGGCGTCCCTTGGAATGCTTGCGCTTTGGATGTGGGGTCATTGATACTTTCTCCTTTTACATACATCAACGGGTTATCGCACCCGTCTGGTTAATTACGAACTTTAAGCGGGCGGATTATATCGGCAGGAGGAAGAAGCGTCAAGGAAAAACTAAAAAAAGTACATGGTTTATATTTTCCTGTTTACGATTTGCCCCGTCTCCATGTATACTTGC
>DYML01000120.1 GCA_020721605.1 Anaerolinea thermophila | reverse complement strand
ATCCGCGCAGATACCAGGTGAGAGCGCGTTGCAGGCGCAGCCAGCGAATCCATTGGTTGAGAGTTTGAGTAAGTTGATTGATCATTTTATCGTTCGGGGCGTTTGACAAAATAAACGCTCAGGCTGATGAGGAGCAGAATCAGTGGAATGTAAAAGGCAAGGTAGATGATCCAGGGGGAGGGCAGGCTGAGGGCTGTGTTCCCAAAAAAAATATTAGTGGTGGTGTACAGGCTTTGCTCATCTACGAGGATGATTTCGCTCATCAGCGCAGCAAAGAATGGATTGGTGGAAAGTAAAGTCCAGACGGCGGCGGTGATGATGCTTTCCAGACGGGTGGGTGGAACACTGCTGTAGGTTGAGTCTAGAATCTCGATGGAAAAAAGAAGAAGAAGGAACAGGACAAATGAAATGAGGATGGACGAGTAGGAATATACGGTGGCAATTATTGTACGCCGCGCAAAACTCGAAAAGAATAATCCCAGCGCACAAAAAAATATGGCAGTGACAACCAGCATCGCAGTTGAGACTATAATTTCTGCCATGCCTACGCCGCCGAGGAAGAATGCCATACTTTGCAGGGGGACGGCTGCGAGAATTAACAGCAGGAGGAACGCCACTGCTGAACTGATCTTTCCGAAAATAATTGCGCTGGCAGAAAGCAGGGAGGTTTTGAGCAAGTCAATGGTTTTGTGTTCGCGTTCTGTGGCAATGGAGCCTGAGGTTAGCGCGGGACCAATAAACCCAATCATTAATAATTCAAGCAGAATCACTGTGCTAAAAATGATTTTGCCCATCTCTTGCATAAAATCTGGCTCGGCGTTTGAAAGGCTGCCGTCTACGTTGGCAAGCAGATAGATCAGAGCGATGAAGAAGCTGATTAATGAAAGATAGACAGTGATGTAAATCACTCCCTGGAGTCCCCGCATTCTGCCCTTCAACTCTTTGGTGATGATCGGGTTGTCTGTTATGCGGTTGAAAAAATTTTTTAGCGCGGAGGGGTTGGCGTTTGGCGCTTTCATCAAGATACAATTCCTTTTGTGGTGCGCATGAAGACCGCTTCAAGGTTGTTTGATTCTTCGCTGAAGTGAATAACGGGGAAACCCTGCGCCATTAATTTTGCAAGCAGGTGATGGATGCCTTCGTCATCGCCGCTGAAATCTACTTCGAGCGCGATGCGCCCGTTTTCCAGCACGCGGACTTCGGCAACGTCCGGCATGGCTTGCAGCATAATTTGCGCTTCCTCGGCGCGGCTCAACAAGCCAATGTGAATTTGGCGGTGCGGCATAATGTGTGCGCTCAATTGCTCCAGCGTGCCAAGCGCCGCCAGTTTGCCGTCTTCGATGATGCCCACCCGCGAGCAAAGTTCACCGACATCTGCCAGAATGTGACTGGAAAAAAGAATTGTTTTTCCCAGCCGCGCCACTTCTAAAAGCAGTTCGCGGATTTCCACCCGCGCTCTGGGGTCCAGCCCTGAAGCAGGTTCATCGAGGACGAGAATGCCTGGGTCGTGAATCAGCACGCGGGCAATGCCCAACCGTTGTTTGAGTCCCGTTGAGAGGGTGTCCACCATGTCGTTGCGGCGGTGTCCCAAATCCACAAGTTCCAGCAGGTCGTCAATTAAATGTGTGCGCTGGTTTGGTTGAATTTTGTAGCATGCGCCGAAGAAGTCTAAATATTCCTGCACGGTCATATCGCCATACATGCCAAATGAGTCGGGCATAAAACCAATCTGCCGCCGCACGTCGTTGGCTCGGCTGCGGATCGAATACCCGCTTACATAAATTTCGCCTTCGTCGGGTTTGAGCAGGGTGACGAGCATGCGCATGGTGGTGGTTTTTCCTGCGCCGTTGGGACCCACCAGCCCAAAAATTTCGCCGTCTTCAATTTTGAAATTCAGGTTGTTTACGGCAACGCGCTGTTTAAAACGCTTGCTCAAATTTTTAAATTCGATGATCGGATTCATGGCTGCACCATCAGGCTAAAGTCAATGGAGGTTACGTCAAAATAAGAGTTGGTGTTGCCCTGAATGTTGAGCAGAATTTCACCATCCATGCCGACATATTGCGAGGCGTTGGGGAGGCTAAAGCCGCCGTATGAATTTAACGCAAACGGCTGCCATATTTTTGTTTGAAAATTCCAAAGGTTGGGGTGAACTTGCTGCGGCATGTTGTTTGTTCCAATGTTGAAGGTTAGCCCATCCACTCCGCTGAAGTGGATGGGCAGGCTGGGTTGAAAACGGATGTTGTATCCGCCAGATTGCAGGTTGTAAGAATTTGTAATGAGCGTGTCGCCCAGCGAAGATTCCCAGCCGTACACGCCGGACGTGAGCATTATTTTTTCTGACCGTATCTCTAAGGTGGGGGTAAGTTTTTCAATATAAAACAGGGTGTCTGTCTGTTTTGTCTCTTTGCTTTGCAGGGTGATTGGGACGGGAATTTCATCGTCTAGCCATGCCATCAGGTAAATGCCCGCGTTGGCGTTGATGGTGTCTGTGTAAGAGGTATTGACCGCCTGAAAGAATTGCGAGTGACGCTGTTGTTCTTTTTGATCGTTGGAAAGTGAGTCCCAGCCGAGGGCGGTTGTGAGCGTGTAGCGGTTTGCGTTTGAGCCGTTGCCGTTGAACTGTGTAACTTCGACCTTTTTATTTTCGTTTGGCGCAAATTCGCCTAGCGTTTCCCACCCGCCGGGGGTGATCAGCAGCGTGTTTTTTAGCGTGTGTCCACTGGTATTGGTGATGCTGCCCATGAGGACGGGCGTTTTTTCTGTGAGGATGTACGCCAGGTTATGTTGAATGGAGAGGGATGGCAGGAAGCCCTCCGTGCTAACAGATTTCATCCCGCCAATTTCCACACGGATATTTGGCGCGATATTCCCTGAGTCAGTCTTTAGCGAGACCCAGTTGTTGTCGCCTTGCAAATCTTCGTATGTAGAATCAAAGGGATAGATGAGAAATTGATTTTGGCTTTCCACGTTGTATGTTGTGCGGGTTGGTGAATACACGCCGACCAGTGCGTTGGCTTGTGCCTGTTTCACTCCCTGCCAGCCTTGCATTAACATAATGCGGTTCAGAATGGGTTTTGTGCCGCGATACGCGTAGCCTGAAAAATAAGCCAGGCTGGTGAAGAGGATGACCAGCACAGGCACGGTGACCCACGAAAGTTCTGTTCGCTTTATGCGGCGCAGAATCAAATAATTGGCTGGACCAACGCTGATGATGTAAAACCCAAGCCAGCCGCAGATGTAAAGAAAGGGCGGCAGGGTTAGTTCGGGCAGAGTTGCGAGCGCGTAATTGGCGCTGTATAAATCCCAGTTCTTGTCTGACCAGGAAGGTTTTGGAGATTTGAAGGCGAGCAGGTGCTTGTAAATTGTTTTCATTCCGCCCCAGTCGTTGAGCGGCTGCAAGCCGGGGTCGGCGGCAAAGTAATAAACTTTGCCGAACCCAATTTCTTTTTCCGCCAGCAGGGGAGCGCTGTTTTGCTCAACGAGAATGTTTGCGCCTGTTTGCAGGTCTCCCGTTGCAAAATCGGCTTCTCCTTCCAGCGGAGACCCCTCTTCCAGCACATAGTCAGATAGCGCGGTCAGCGTAGATTTTTTTGTGTGTGTCGGTTGAATGGGCAGCAGGTTGCTTAACCCCGCCGCAGTGGATTGCCATTGAATGCCGCCTGTTACAAAAAGTTTTCCGCCGCCCGCCAGCCATAATTCCAGGGCTTGTTTTTGTTGGGAGCTCAGCGTGCCGGTATCCACATTGGAGATAACAAGCGCGTTTAATGCGCCCCAGCCTTGTGCCTGGTCGGGCAGGTCGTTAATTTTTAGTTGTACAACTTTTGTCGCCTCGGTCATTGCTTGAACATTGTTCAGCACGGTGTAGTTGGATGGAGTATCTGCCAAAATGCCAAAAAGCAGGGTTGGGTCGCCGGCGCATTGGACGTTCAGCTTTGTCTTTGCGATCAGTGTGCTGCCATCCATCACGCTTACGGTGAAATCGCGCATTAAACTTTCGGTCATAATATAGAGAAAAAATTCCTTGCGTGACGTAGCAGGCAGCGCAATGTCTACACCGCTGATGGTTTTTCCATCCACGCTATTTTTATAGGATGCCTGCACACGCGCATTAATATCCGCCCCGTTATTTTCAATGTTAATTTTCAACGGCATCCATTGATAATCTTTACAGAATCCGCCCAGCCCGCTTTGCGCGGTAATGCTCACCTCTGTTTGTGCCAGCGCGTTGCCTGTTATGCCAAGTGGCGTAAAGAGAGCGCAAAGCATTGCAAAGAAAAGAATTTTTTTATAAGATCCTGCTCTTTGTTTAATAGTCAATTGCGACCTCCGTTGTTTTGAATTGTAGAATCATATCATACTTGGTTTTGTAATTAAAACTGTTTGTGCAGTTCCATGCTTGTTTTTGAAAAGGTTTAAGCCTATACTTCATTCAACTTGTGGTCAAAAATTGACAGATCAGGCTTGCAGTTTGGCGATGCGTAAAATGATGTTTACAACAAATTGGGAGATAACGACATGCAGGAATATGGTATTTCTGAGTTACAGCAAAAAATGGCGGCGGGCGAAGTGACCGCGCTTGATCTTGTTAATTTGTACTTGGAGCAAATTGAAACCCTCGACCGCTCTGGTCCGCGTTTGAACGCTGTCATTGAGATCAATCCGCAAGCGTTGGAGATTGCAGCGGCTCTCGACGCCGAGCGTTTGGCGGGCAGAGTGCGCGGTGCGCTTCATGGCATTCCCATCTTGATTAAAGATAATATAGACACGCATGACGCCATGCAAACCACAGCCGGTTCGCTGGCGCTCGAAGGTAATTTTGCCGCGCGTGATTCTTTTATTGTGCAGCAGATGCGCAAGGCGGGCGCCATTATTTTGGGAAAAACCAATCTGAGTGAGTGGGCAAATTTTCGCGGTAAGAATTCCATCAGCGGTTGGTCTTCACGCGGCGGGCTGACTCGCAACCCCTATGTGCTGGATCGTACCGCTTGTGGCTCATCTTCTGGCTCAGGGGTGGCAGTTGCGGCAAATTTGGCAGTTGCGGCAGTTGGCACCGAAACAGACGGCTCCATCATTTGCCCCGCGCAGACCAATGGCATTGTTGGCATAAAACCCACCCTCGGTTTGCTCAGCCGTAGTGGAATTATCCCCATCGCGCACAGTCAGGACACAGCAGGACCAATGGCGCGTACTGTGGAAGATGCTGCAATTTTACTGGGCGCCATGACAGGTTTCGACAACCACGATCCCGCCACCAAACTTGCCGTAAAACACAGCCTGTCTGACTACACAAAATTTTTAGACGTGAACGGGCTGCGAGGTGCGCGCATTGGCGTGGCAAGAAATATGGCGGGCAGCGATCAGCGTGTGATTAAAATTTTTGAAGCCTGCGTGGGTTTGATGCGTCAGTTGGGCGCGGTTATCATTGACCCCGCCAACGTGCCGAACTTTAATAAATTTCGAAAGACGGAAGGCGAAGCGCTTCATTATGAATTCAAGGCAGACCTCAATAAATACCTCGCATCTGCCAACGGGCAAGTTAAAAGCATGGCAGATGTGATTAAGTTTAACCATGAAAATGCTTCGCGTGTTTTACAATATTTTGGGCAGGAGCACATGCTTGCCGCGCAAGAGAAGAAGGGTCTGCGCGATCAAAAATACCGCCAGGCGCTTGCCAAAAATCTTTTGCTGGCGCGAAAAAACGGGTTGAATGCCGTGATCCAAAAATATAAACTTGACGCGCTCATTGTCCCTTCTGGGGGTCCTGCCTGGATGATTGACCTGGTGAACGGTGACGCGATCAATTGGGATATGGAAAGCACATCCCCTTCGGCGGTGGCGGGGTATCCGCATATTACGGTGCCAGCCGGCTATATTTTTGGCTTGCCCGTTGGAATTTCTTTTCTTGGAAAAGCCTGGCAAGAGCCAACTTTGCTGCGGCTTGCCTACGCCTTTGAGCAGGCATCCAAAATTCGTAAACCGCCGCAATTTTTGGCATTGCCAGAAGGGTTGTAAATTATGGTTATTTGCACTGTTTCATCTGTAAAATTTTAATAAAAAAATGGACATCGTTTCGATGTCCATTTTTTACGGAAATTTTTATGCGCTAGTTTCTGCTTTGCGCTTGAACCAGGTTGTCCATTCGCGGTTTTCCCAAACAACTAAAATGGGCGCGGCGTTGAAAATGGAAGAGTAGGTTCCGCTGAAAATACCCACCAGCAGAATAATTACAAAATGACGGGTGCTGTCGCCGCCAAAGAGTACAAGGGAAAAAAGCGTCAGCATTACGGTTAGTTGCGTGGTGATGGAACGATCCAGGGTTTGCACGATGGAATGATTGACCATGGTTTCGTATTCAACGCGGCGCAGAATATTTGAGTTCTCGCGTACGCGATCAAAAACTACGATGGTATCGTGTACCGAAAAGCCGATGACTGTCAGCAGGGCAGTTAAGAAGAGCGCGTCTGCTTCCCAGCCGAGGAAATATCCTAAAATTGCTTCTGTGCCAAGTACAACCAATACGTCATGCAGCATGGCGATCACCGCGGCAGCGCCGTAGCGATAGGGGTGTTCTACCCCGCGAAATGCCCACCAAATGTAGAGCAAAATGGCAACCGCAGCCAGAAGAATGGCAAAGCCTGCGGCGCGTGTTACTTCTGCGCCAATGGCAGGGCTAACCGAGGTGAAGTTTAATACGGTTACTTTTGTGCCGTAGCGGGCTTCCATCTCTACAATCATTTTGCCTTTGGTTTCATCTGTCATGCTTTTTGAGCGAATTGCGAATGAATCTTCAGCAAGGGGTTGGATGATCGGGTCGGCAATAGGCTCTGCCGCGCTTGAAAATTCAGCGTATAGCGTGGCTATTTCTTCTACTGTGGGGCGTGCGTTTTCAAATTGCACTTCAAGTAAAGACCCGCCGCGAAAGTCAATACCGAGGGGCAGCGGACCCTCTTTTGTTTGTGCCCAATTCAATCCCATGAAGACCAGCCCTGGCACAATAATCAGCAGGGAGATCAAAAAGAAGGTATAACGATTTTTAATAATATTCATTGTGCGCTCTCCTAAAGACCAAACCAGCGCGGGTGTTCGGCGAGTTTGATTTTATCCAGCAGGGTGTGTAAAAACGTGCGTGTGACAATGATGGCGGTAAATAAACTTACGATCACGCCCAACGCCAGTGTGATTGAAAAGCCCTTGACGATGCTGGCTCCGAAGGTGTTGCCGAAGATGAACAGGATTAAGGAAGTAATGAGCGTGGATGTGTTTGAGTCGCGGATGGAGGGCCAGGCGCGGCTCCAAGCCAGGTCTATGGCTTGGTTCAGGTTTCGCCCATTTCGTAATTCTTCTTTTAGACGTTCAAAGATCAACACGTTTGCATCTACTGCCATGCCTACGCTTAGAATAAAGCCAGCAATACCCGGCAGGGTTAGAACCACTGGAATTAATTTGAATAGCATTAAGGTGAACAGGGCGTAAGTAATTAACGCCATGTCTGCTACAACACCCGGCACGCGGTAATAGATGCCCATAAATAGAATGACGACTGCCAAGCCAATCAGCCCCGCTTGCACACTCTTGCGCAGGCTTTCTTCGCCCAGCGTGGGTCCAACCGTGCGGCTTTCGACCACCTTAATGGGGATGGGGAGCGCGCCTGAGCGTAATTGCACAGAGAGCGTTTGGGCGGTTTCTTGCGTAAAGTTTCCTGAAATTTGACCCTGACCATCGGTGATGGGGCTTTGGATGATGGGCGCAGAAATGACTTGCTTGTCCAGAACAATTGCCAGATATTGTTGCTGGTGCGAGGTTGTGTATTCTCCAAAGACATCCGTTGCGTCAGATTTCAGAACAAAGGAGATTGCGTATTCCCCTGTTTGGCTTCTGGTAACGGATGCAGTCTGAAGCCCTGCGCCTGTCATAATGGTCTTGTAGATGGTTTCTCCGCTTTCTGTGGTTGCCGGTGCATTTTCCATACCGAAATCGGTTTGAATTTTTGAGCCTTCCGGGAGCGGTGTGGTGCCCATGTCTACAAATTCAAGCAAGGCAGTTTGCTTCAAGGCAGATACTACTTCTTCGGGGTTGGTGACGCCAGGAAATTCCGCTACGATACGGCGGTCGCCTGCGGTCTGCATCACAACTTCACTGACGCCGAGGGCGTTTGCGCGGTTTTGCAGAATGTTTTTCGCGTTGACCAATTCTTCAGACGTGACAACGGTTTCAGCAGGAACGTCTGCTTCAAGCAAAGCCTGAAGACCTCCGCGCAAGTCAAGACCTAGTTTTGTTTCCACATTACGTTCTACGAGCGGCGTGTCACTGAATGGGTTGGCGACCAATAGGTTGTCACTGAGGTCTACCCATAGTGAAAATGCAACCAGCAGAATAATTACAACGAGCCAAGTATTTTTATTACGCATATTATTTCTCACTCCATGCACAAAAATGCCAGCCTTTGGCTGGCGCGCCCGTCATTATACCCCTATTAAATATTTTGCGGGATGTTTTTTTGCGTAGTTTGCAGCCAGATTTCTGCGGCGGGAAGAGGCTTGAAAGCAGAAAGAAGCCTGTTTACTTAATTAGTCCTTTTAATTCACTCAAAGCTTGGGCAAGAACTTCATCAGGATTTAAAAGGTTGGTGTTGATGACGATGTCTGCGTGTTCGCGGGCGTGGGACAGACGGCGCAATTGTTCCTGGTGGTCGGCAGGAGTCCAGTTTAACTGTCGGCGGGCAGTGGAATTTTCGTAGGAGCATTCTAAAAAAATGAGCAGGGCGGGGTTGGTGATCTGATGCCACATGGTTTTAACGTAGGAATGTTCCTGCGCAATGTGCCGACAACGGTAGCCGTTTTTTTCCAGCCCTGCAATCAGCGTTGATTTTCCCGATCCGCATGGACCAACCACACCAATCAGCGGAGAGTCATTCATTGTCATGCATCAGATGGCTTAGTTGTTCGGGTCCACCCAGAACTGCAAGGGTGTCGCCTTTGTGAATGACGCTGCTGTCGGTTGGGTGCATTTCAGATTGATGGTCGCGCCGAAGAAGGACAATATTGAGGTGATAAGTGTCTTCGACATAACCAACCGTTTTTTCTGTGATGGGCGAATCTTCCGCAACGATCATACGCGCAAGGCTCAGCAATTGCCCTTCGATGGAGATGGGGTTGGTCACGTCTACCCCTGCGGCGGCGGCGAAAACGGGCGCTGCCATTTCGGTGGCGCTGAGGGCGATGAAGCCAAATTGATCCTGGAGTGCGTGGGCGAAGTCTTCATCGAAGATGCGGACGACAACTTTGATGCCTGGATTCATGCTGCGGGCTTTGAGCGCGATCTGTAAATTTGCTGCATCATTTTGGCTTGCCATAATGATGGTGCGCGCGTATTTGACATTTGCGCCTTCTAGCGCTGCCGGGCGTGTTGCGTCATCTTGCAGCACGGGGATGCCGAGGTTGCGCGCCGCGTTGATCGTGTCGGTATCTGTATTGATTTCGATTACGACAATTTGTTCGCCCATTTCATGTAGTTTGAGCGCGACGCGATAGCCGAGATGTCCCAGCCCAACAAGGATGACGTGGTTTTTAAATGTCGAGGCGACTGCCATTTCCCATTCCTTACTGCGTGCGCGGCGATTGAAAAGCAGGCTTCCGAAATCTGCCAATCCCTGCGCAAGCATGATGATGCCGACAATCGGCATGAAAAAGTGAAATAATTGCAAAACAATGTGGTTTGGAAAATCACGGTTGGGCGGTTGTAAAAATGTGATGGTCAGGACGGTGTAGATCGATTCGACCAGGCTGTCAATCGGTTCGCCAAGTGATTTTGAAATGTAGTGATAAAACACACCGCCGCCGAGGACTGCAATTGAAAACCAAGATAACGGCGCGCGAAACTCACGCAGTAGAATTTTGGTGTCGCGGATGGAGGCTTGAAAATTCTGCCAGCGATTTTCGTGCGCGCGTTGCTGGTGTTTTTTAGCCATTAATGGGCAGCCTGACAGTCATTCGTCTTACGTTGTCTCCTGTGCGCGCCGAGACTTTTAACACCAGCACGCTAATGTCGTCTGCGGGGCGGTTTTCGTCTAGGCTGGTGGCATGGGCGAGGAGTGCGTCTGCAAGTTGCTGCGGGGCGGGGTCTTGATCTTCCATAATGGAGCGGATGGTTTCGCTAACATTCATGGGTTGTCCGCGCCGCTCGCCGGCATGGCTGATACCATCGGTGAAGATTACAATCGTCAGCCCAGATTCAATCTCAACTTCCGTGATGACCGGGCGCAGATTGCGTGACGTGCCCAGTGAACTGCTTTCTTCATTGTGCGAGTCTATTTGTTCACCGCGACAGATGAAGACGGGGACGGGGTTGTTGCGCGTAAGCACAATGGTCTTGCTGTGCAAATCTACTGAGGCGATGTTGAGGGTGCAGGTTACTTTGCCTGACTTGTCGGCAAATAGCGCATCGGATGCGGCGCGTGCCGCCGCGCCATCGCGCACGCCCTCAGCCAGCAGACCAATTACTTTTCTCACCACCAATTGCGAAACGGCTTTTGCACCGCGTCCGCTGGTTTGACCATCTGCCAGCACAACCGAAACGCCGCCGGTGGGGCGTTCTACCACTTCAAGTGTGTCTCCGCTTTCGGAGACGGCATATTTATTGACCTTCGCCACTGCAATTTGAATTTCCATGAGGCAAGTATACATGGAGACGGGGCAAATCGTAAACAGGAAAATATAAACCATGTAC
>DYML01000119.1:9672-10734 GCA_020721605.1 Anaerolinea thermophila | reverse complement strand
GACAAACTCCCCGAAGGCGCGGGCAAAGCCTGGCTCTACGTCGAACCCGACGGCGACTTGCTCCCCGCCCAGGGCGAACCCGACAAAGTGATGGGCAACCTGTTGAGAGACAATTGGGAAAACATTATCAAATGACCAAACTCCCCATCATTGAATCCTATTGGGTCGAAGAAAACCGCCTGCTGGCAGGCGAATACCCTGGCAGCCACGACCCCGAATCCGCCCGCCGCCGCATAGCCGCCTTTCTCGAAGCCGGTATCACCGCCTTCATTGACCTGACCGACCCGCACGAACTGGCTCCCTACGAAGGCATTCTGCAAGACGAGGCAAAAAATTACGGCATCCACGTTTCGTATCAGCGCCTCCCCATCCGCGACATGAGCGTGCCAACCTCAGACAGCATGACCAAAATCCTCAACGCCATAGACCAAGCCATCAACGATGGGCAATGTGTTTATGTTCACTGTTGGGGCGGAATTGGGCGCACGGGCACGGTCGTCGGCTGTCACCTTGTGCGCCACGGCACTGCCAACGAAAAAGCGCTGGAGCAGGTTAACCAGTGGTACCAAACCCGCCCCGCCAAGCCCTACCACCCGCGCTCACCACAAACAGAGGAACAGGTAGAATTTGTGCGCAACTGGTGGGACGACCCTGCCGACCTCAACCGCAATCTCAAATGTTTTTGTGAAGGATGAACTGGCACACGCGCTACCTTCAGCAAGCCGCCTGGACTCGCAACCTGCGAACTTATCTATTTGAACAGGCGGGGATAAAAACCGCGCGGCGCGTGCTGGAAGTGGGCTGCGGAACGGGAGCGATTCTACGCGAGGTAACTGCTCCCACCCTGCACGGACTCGACCTCGAAGCGGGTTCGCTCGCCGAGAGCAGAATCCACGCCCCAGCCGCCTGGCTAACGCAAGGTGACGCGCACATCCTGCCCTACCCCGACCAGTCATTCGACATCGTCTATTGCCATTTCCTTTTGCTCTGGGTGAAAGACCCGTTGCAAGTCCTGTGCGAAATGGCGCGCGTGGGGCGCAGCGTGCTGGCATTGGCAGAACC
>DYML01000119.1:6342-9572 GCA_020721605.1 Anaerolinea thermophila | reverse complement strand
TCCCCAGCGTTGAAATTCAAAAAATGAAACTACTGGATGAAGCAGCGCACCAAAACAAAAAACGCACCTTACATATTCCAACATTTTTTGCATGGGGCAAGTAAAGAGAAGTATAATTTTGCAGAAATATTGGAGGCGCGTTTGGAAAATTTAGAAGAAGCACAAATGGAAACACAGGTGGAAGATGCGCCAGTTTCTGACACGATCAATTGGGGGCGGTTTTTCCTCGATATTATAGAAACGCTGGCGCTGGCTGCTGTGTTGTTTTTGGGCATTAATGCAGTTTCGGCGCGCGTCCGTGTGGATGGCTTCAGCATGATGCCAACCCTTGAAGATGGTGAGTTTGTTTTAGTAAGCAAGATCAATTATAAATTTGGGGTTGTGGAACGCGGTGATATTATTGTGTTTCACTTTCCGATGGATCCCAAGCAGGAATTGATTAAACGTGTCATGGGTCTGCCAGGCGATACAATCCGCGTGCAAAATGGGCAGGTCGCCATCAATGGGCAGGTTTTAAATGAACCCTACATTGCGGCAGCGCCCCTCTACACAGGGGAATGGACAGTGCCCAACGGTCAGTTATTTGTGCTGGGTGACAACCGCAACGACTCCTCCGATTCACATTCCTGGGGATATTTACCCACAGAAGAAGTGGTAGGGAAAGCAGTGTTAATTTACTGGCCCCCGCCGGTGTGGAAGGTAATTCAGCATACCACCATCGCACCCGCACAATAGGAAACTTTAGATGAGTGAAATTGAAAACACGATCCCTGAGTTATTTCCGTGTAATGAATGCCATGCAGGCGTTTTGCAGCCGCGCCATATTACTTATTTTACATGGCTCGGCAGTGAATTAATTAGCGTGCCGCACTTTCCCGCCTGGATTTGCGATGTATGCGGCAGACGCGAATATGATTCAAAAGCAGTTACCTGGCTAAATATGATCCTTGACCCAAATGCGGGCAAGCCCACCAAAAACCGCCGCCGTACCCTGCCGCCATACCGAACACAAACCAACGCGCCGCGCCCCATTCACGACTGCTAACCCGTAAAAGGATGGTTTTGCCATGGCACTTACCTCTCCGCGCACCTATCGTTTTCTTCCCGCCGATATTTTAACTTCCGGGTATCGAGCAGTCGGCAAGATTATGGTCACAAGCAATGGGGCAATGGGCTTATTCAACGACCCAACTCGCTCTGCAATTGAAGTGAATGATGCGCGTCTGGCACGTCTGCTAATGCCAACCAAACTGGTGGATCATTTTGAAATTGTACGCATGATGAAAACACATGTCTACGCAATCTGCCTATCGCGCCGCGAAGATCTTGGTCCGCAAGCCCTGGTGCGCGGGGGATACACCAGTATTGTTGAATATCCGATCCGAATTACGACACAGATGTTTGAAATTGAAGGCGTAATGGAACTGCCAGGGCGCTTTGACTTTACCGCGCTAATCACAGAAGGCTCACGCGAATTTCTGCCAATCTTTAATGCCACACTGACCTCAATTCTCATTCCAAATTTGCGGGTGGAAAGCCCAGGAATGCTCATCAACCGCAAGCAGGTGGATTTAATGGCGCTGCTCAATCAGCGAGTAAAATCTGAAAATTAGTATCAAAATTGCTTGACTGTCTTGGAAGTGAATGATAGAATTCGCCCGCTCTAAAAAAGCCCCCATCGTCTAGAGGCCCAGGACGCGGCCCTTTCAAGGCCACGACCGGAGTTCGAATCTCCGTGGGGGCACCTCGATATACACACACCATTGTATTTGAGTTTTCACTCAGTCGGACACAAGGTGTAAGAAAAAAACGCTGATTGCTCAGCGTTTTTTTCTTATTTGTGCGTTACTAATGTTCAATTAACTTGATTGTCTTATACAAGATATACTTGGCGAATAACCACAAAATATCATGTAAACCTGAGTAAAGAAAAAACGAACGGAAGAAATCGCATCTGTTCTGATGTGCTCCTTACCAAACGTTAACCACCCAAAGTCATGGCGTTTTATCAGGGCAATATGTTTGGCGTTGAGTTGAAAATATTAATATTGTCCCGCACAAGACACTCTTCCCAAACGATGAAGCAAACAAGAGTCGGCTGCACTAAAAGAGTTGCTGAACAGTTTGGAAATATAAATAACAAACAGGGCAAGTGGCGGTAAAAAGGATGGGTACATGCCAGAAAAAACAAAGCAAACAAGACAAATCATTGAGTATCAGGAAAATCAAGAGAACCAATCCATGCCTCTGCGTAAACTTCTCCCCTCGCTTCTCTTTCAATTTATTCTGCTTGTTACCGCCTGCTCAACAATACCAAATACGGCAACTTCATCCATTGCGCTTACAGACTGCACCTTGTCATCGCCAGGGATTCCCAACCAGGTAAGCGCCAAATGCGGAACATTGGCAGTCCTTGAAAACCCATCCAATCCGCAAGGACGCAGAATCAATCTCAATATTGCGATTGTGCCAGCAATCAGCCGTGGCGCAGATGCAGACCCCTTGTTTGTTCTTGCAGGCGGACCGGGGCAATCCATTGTCGAAGCGTTTCCCGCCATGTACGGCAGTTTGTATCGGGTTCACGAAAAGCGGGATATTATCCTGGTGGATCAGCGCGGTACTGGAAAATCCAATCCGTTGCGCTGTCTTGATTCCAATGACGAGGCTCTGAACGACGAGCAAGCGATTGCCCTGCTCAAGGAATGTCCAAAAACGCTGGATGCGGATCTCAAATATTACACAACCGACCTCGCCATGCAGGATCTGGATGAAGTGCGCACCGCCCTTGGATATGAATCCATTAATCTGTACGGCGTTTCATACGGCACGCGCGCCGCACTAACCTACTTGAAGATGTATCCCAAACAAGTCCGCAGCGTGGTGTTGGATGCGGTGGTTGACCCAGCATTCGTTCTCTATCAGGATGCCGCTCAGGATGGGCAAAAATCTCTGGACTTTTTTCTCACCCGCTGCGAGGTAGATCAAGATTGCGCATCCGCGTATCCAAAATTGAGGGAGGAACTCGATTCCATTTTGCAGGAGTTGGATAAAACTCCGGCAGTCATCACCATTCCCCACCCCAACACCGCAAAGCCGTTGGAACTCACAGTCACCAAAGCATTTTTCACCAACATGATTTTCAACACCTTGTATTCGCCCGACCTTGTTGCCCTGCTGCCTTTGAGCATCCATCAGGCATATATACAAAAGAATTACACGCCGTTGGTCGC
>DYML01000119.1:0-6242 GCA_020721605.1 Anaerolinea thermophila | reverse complement strand
ATCACGCCGCCCTGGCACGCGGAGCATTTATCCAAAACTCTGACAAACAGCCTGCACCTGATCTTCAAGGGGATGGGACACGGGAATGCAAACACCGAGTGCGTAACGAAGATCATAGACAAATTCATCGAGGGCGCAACGATCAAGGGACTGGATACTTCCTGCGTAAAAGCCGTCACGCCGCCGCCATTTTTTATTAACTTTAGCGGACCCCAACCCTAAAAGGATCTATCATGATCGAAGTTCAGAATCTTTCCAAGTCATTCGGCAAACTCAAAGCCGTTCAAAACGTATCCTTCTCCGCCGCCAACGGACAGATCACCGGACTGCTCGGTCCCAATGGCGCCGGAAAAAGTACAACCCTGCGCATGTTGTACACCCTGCTCAAACCAGACAGCGGACTGGCGCGCATCGAAGGCTTTGACATTGCCCAGTCACCGCTTGATGTTCAAAATCACATCGGTGTCCTTTCAGACGCGCAGGGAATCTACGAACGGCTAACCACGCGTGAGAACATCCGCTATTTTGGGCAACTGCACGGCATGAGCGAGCAGGAACTTGAAAAGCGCATGGATGAATTAATCATCATGCTGGAGATGCAATCCATCGCCGATAGAAGAACAAAAGGGTTCTCCACAGGTGAACGGCTCAAGGTTGCCATCGCACGCGCGCTCGTACATAACCCAGGCAATATCCTGCTGGATGAGCCAACCAATGGGCTGGATGTCAAAAGCACGCGCGCCATGCGTCAGTTTGTGCGCAATCTGCGCGACGATGGAAAGTGCGTCATCCTGACCAGTCACATTATGCAGGAGGTTTCTGCACTTTGCGATCAGATCATCATCATTTCAAATGGGATCAGTACGGCGCAGGGGACGCCCGATGAATTGCTGCAAAAAACCGGGAAAGACAATCTCGAAGATGCCTTTATCGAGCTCATCGGCACCGATGAGGGATTGGCATGAAGCAGGTCTGGATCATCTTTCAAACAGAAGTGTTGGATAACATCCGCGACACGCGCAGTTGGGTAATTGGAATATTTTTCTCGGCGCTGTTCGGACCGATCATGCTGGGCGGATTACTGGTCATGATCGGGTCCAGTTTTCGCAAGGATTTGGATAAGACACTGACCCTGCCGGTGCAGAATCCTGAATATGCGCCTGCTTTGATCCAGTTTCTTGAAAGCCACAACGTGATCACAGTGCCTGCTCCGGCTGACCCGGAAACTGCGGTGAAACTTGGTGATGTGAACGTGGTGTTGATCATTCCCGAAAAGTTCAGCGAAGAATTTTCTTCAAGCAAACCTGCAACCGTTCAATTGGTACTGGATAGTTCCAGACAATCTGCGGCAGTCAATATCCTCAGAATAGAAACTCTGCTGGAAGGCTACAACACATATCTGGGCAAACTGCGGCTCGTCGTCCGCGGCGTTAGTCCGGAAGTGATGGATGTGATTGCAATGGATAAGGTTGATGTTGCAACACCTCAGACGCGGGCGATGATCCTTCTTTCGATGCTGCCCTATTTCATTATTTTCGGGGTATTCAACAGTTCATCTTCAATCATTATAGACAGCACTGCGGGAGAGCGGGAGCGTAAGTCCCTGGAGCCTTTGTTGATCAATCCCGCGCCTCGCAGAGCTTTTGTGTTCGGCAAGATTCTGTCCTCCTTTCCATTTTCCATCGCAAATTTGGCGCTAACCTTGATCGGGTTCGGGCTTGTATTTAATGTCATGCCGCTTGAAAAATATCTTGGGATGCAGTTCGGCTTGAACGGGATGACCTTGATCTGGATCTTTCTGATCTGTCTGCCCGTGATATTTCTAGCCAGCGCGATCCAGATCGTGGTGGCTTCTTTTACGCGCACGCCAAAGGAAGCGGGAACCTACCTGCCGTTTATTGCGCTTATCCCGTCCCTGCCAGGATTGGCGCTTGCCTTCTTTCCAGTGAAATCAAATTTGTGGCTGATGTTGATCCCGACCTTCGGGCAGCAATTATTGGTCAATCAAATGTTGCGGCTTGAGCCGATCAGCGTCTGGAATGTTATCGCTTCGGTGCTGACCACCATTCTGGTCGCCGCAGCCTTCACCTGGCTTGCCATTCTGCTCTACAATCGTGAGCAGATTATGTTTAGAGGAGATTGAAAATGGAACTTACGCCGCTATTCAATAATTCTTTTGCAAAAAATAGACGGCGATGATAATCCCCCCCTCTCGCAAGCCATCCTCGCGTAGCATGGCTAAATCAAACTCCCCCGTGAAGACGCCCACAAAAAAGAAGTCAGTTATACGACTGACTTCTTTTTTATGGGCGCTGAAAATGACAATTTTATTCAGGAACTACATCCGGCACATAGACGCCATAGGGTTGACGGGCAGAGTTAATAAACTCCAACCATGAGTAATATTCAATGCGGTTCATCGCCGGATTATAAAGTTCCACAAATCCAAGCCCATTCCGTTCAGAGATCACTCTTGTCACAACCACCCAGTGCAAGACCCCGCTGCCACGCAGAAGACCGCTGCTGCCGTCTATATTCACGCTGGCAATAACAGAACCGCTTTCAATCAAACGCTGCATACCTTTTATGGTATAGCGGCTGCGCTTAATATGGGGTTCATAAATGGCGGTTGTCAGTTGAATACACTCTTGAGCGTAAATATCAAACATTTCCTTTAATTCACCAGAACCCGTTCCGCGCGCCCTGCCGCCGCCGAAAATACGCTTCCAAAAGAGGGGAAGTTTTACCTGCCAGTTTTCAAGCAACTCTTGCAATGAAACGCCAAGAATGTATGCTACGCATAATTCGCCGCAGCCATTTACCTGCTTAACGCCGTTAAAAATAAAATATTGTTCAAAGTCGTTGGGGAAAGGTGTCTGATTGTAAATTACAACACAATCACGCGGATATTTTTCCACATAATCTTCGAGGTCAGCGCCGTGTACCCAGCCGGTTACTACGCCTTTTTCTGTAATGTAACGCACCTCTTCATAAGGGTCTTTCTTTTCACCTGTGGCTTCAACAATGGTGCGCTCGTACAAATCCATTATTTTCAGGCGCAAAGTTAAAGGGACTACATCCATATTCGCCGCCGGCTTATATAGCGGAGCATAACGATTTAACCACTTTTTAACTGCCATGATGTCTCTCCTTCAAAGTTAGTATCTGTAATTTTGGTTTTGTTGTGAATGTTTGGGTAGTCAATGATTTTTAATCATATACGATCAATCATTGCAAAGCAGATAATTTTACTTATGCGGGGTCAAAATGAGTCTGCTAATTTTTTTGAGGAAAAGTGTATGGAATAAACAGGAGGAAGCCAAGCGCAATGATACCTTGCCCAATCAAAACCCCAGAAGCCTGCCACGGACCGAAATAAGGAACTTGCGGAAAGGACTGTGACCCCATACCAAAAATATCTGCCAAGCCGGCAAAAACGGCGATCACATAGCCTGTTCCAACCAGTCGCGTGCCAATATCAGATAGGATCGTACGTTCGCGCCCATTCCACAAAGTCAGCAGGCTAATATAGCCGCCCAGGCAAATGAGCGCCAGCCCTGCCAAAAAAACAGCAATTTGTACAAAGCCGACAACAGGGCTGCGATCCCAACCAAACCAGTCTGGCTTGGCGCCAATCACAAAAACCAAAAGACCCAGGAGGGTGGCGGCAATACTAAAATAGATACGCGGTGTCAATGGGTCATCTGCATCCGCGGTTTCCATACGCGCAAAAACAGGTTGATTTATGTTCATTTTGGCAAATCTCTTTGTAGGCGAGTAATCCAATTGCCGCCAAAAATATTGGCAATATCCAGATCGGAATAGCCGCGCGTCTGCAAGATGGCAGATAATTTTTGCAAGTCGGCAACGGTATCCATCTCAAGCGGTATAGATTGTAAGCCAAAACCGCCGTCTAAATCTGAGCCAATACCTGCATGAAGTGCGTCTCCTGCAATCTGGCAAATATGATCAAGGTGATCGGCAAGAATTCGCAGTGGAACTTCTTCACGTTTATTTTGCCCAACCTGCCAGCCAGATTTAAGGTATGAATTGTAGGGAACAACGCCAATCACCCCGTCGCGCGCGATGATGCCTTCAAGAATACGATCAGAAAAATGGCGATTGGTGTTTGAGTTTGGCATGAGTGAAAGACAATTGCCATGTGTGCCGACAATTGGTCCACCGTATAAATCCAACGCTTCAATTGCGGCTTGCTCGTCCATGTGACTAAGATCAAGGATAAAATTATAGTCTTGCATGGCTGAGAGCAGGGTGCGCCCATCTCTGGTAAGCGGTCCAGGTTCACGCCAGCCGCCGCAGTAACGCGTGCCAACCCAGGCAAGACCGATCAAGCGTAGACCAAGTTCAAACCATTCTTCCAACTCTGAGGGGCTGCGAATTGCTTCGGCGCCTTCCATAAGAGCAACCATCCCAATCGGATGCCCGCTCTCAGGGCTGGGGTTAACCCAATGCTCAAGAATCAGGCGCAGGTCGGAGACAGAGGTGATAAGGCGAAATTTATCAGGCGCCGAGTCTGTCATGCGATGATAAGTCAATAATTGCTCGCGATACAAATTGCGGGCTTCATCAAATGTTTTATAAACCTGAGATTTGCTTTCGCCTGTACTCCAACGCGCTGGGGCGGCAAAAAGGGTTGCGAAGATGACCGCCACCTGCCCGCGCTGATAGTCAGACCAACCGAGGGTTGAATCTTCATTCTCTAAGACGGCGGATGTGCCAATTTCCAGACGGCGGGTTTCGTGAGCAGAACGAGTGTAATCCCGCGCATATTTGAGCATGTTCCAGGCAATATCGGCGTGAGCATCAACAATAAGTGTCATAGGGATTATTGAAGAGCGCACCTTGCGGTGCGCTCTTAATTTTTTATTCTGATTTAGGTTCTTCTTCTTTTATTTCTGCTGTGTCTGAGGGAGTTCCTTCATCCTGCTCATGAAATTCTTGTGTGAGCATTTTGAAATCTTTGTCTGCAAAGGCGGCAGAATCTACTTTGCGAAGGCTAAGCCCAACACGGTGCTGCTCGCCGTCAATCCGAATCACTCGCAAGGTCTTGGTCTCACCTTCTTTGAGAACTTCCTTGGGATGTTCCACACGGTTTTCGCTCAATTCAGAGATGTGAATGAGTCCTTCAATGTCGCCTTCCAAACGAGCAAAAGCGCCAAATTTGGTCAGGCGGGTAATTGTGCCTTCAACCAACTGACCAACGCTGTATTTCTCAACGCGGTTCTTCCAAGGATCATCTTGTAAAGCGCGCATGGAAAGCCCAATGCGTTTTTTATCGCGGTCAATGTTGATAACTTTGACTTGCACTTCCTG
Organism: Anaerolinea thermophila; assembly: GCA_020721605.1. Lineage (GTDB taxonomy): Bacteria > Chloroflexota > Anaerolineae > Anaerolineales > Villigracilaceae > Villigracilis. Next base: position 908 of record DYML01000119.1, on the reverse strand, counting down.
CCCAACTTCAAGAATTTCCTTGGGATGAGTGAGGCGCTCCCATGAAAGTTCAGAAAGGTGAACAAGACCATCTGCGCCGTTAATGTTGACGAATGCGCCGAAATCTGCCAGGCTGGTTACTTTGCCTGTGTACACCTTACCTTCTTCCAGTTCGCTGATCACACGGTCTTTCATGGAAGAACGGGACTCGGTGTTGGTGGAGCGCTCAGAAAGAATTAGGCGGCGCCGTTCACGATCCACTTCAATAATGCGAACCGAGATTGCCTGCCCAACCATTTTTTGCCAACGCTGTTCGGGCGTATCGCCAGAGGACTGGGCGCGGCGTGATGAGCTAATCTGAGACGAGGGAACAAAACCACGCAAGTTGCCCACTGCAACAATCAAACCACCTTTGTTGAAACCAATAATCTTTGTATCAATTACAGTTTCTTCAGTGATCATCTTCTCAACATTTTCCCAAGACATTTCTTCCTGGGCGCGCTTGAAGGATAATACAACGTTGCCATTTTGATCTTCAGGGTTAAGGACGTAAACATTTACTTCCTGTCCAACCTGAAGTTCAGCACGCTCTTCAGGCGTAAGTTGTTCCAACTCGCGCCCTGCAACAACACCTTCAGACTTAGCGCCAACGCTAATGAGAATCTGATTTGCGCCAATGCTTGCAATCGTACCTTTGCGGATCTCGCCCACTTGAGGCAATTCTACGCTCATGGATTCTGATTCAAGCAGCGACTCCATAGTTTGATTGTTAGGGTGTTCTCCCTGGGCGTTCTCAGCCCCTTGCCCGACTAGGGCTTCATTTTCATCCATCACTTGTGGCTCCACTATTACTGAAATATAAGTTTGATTATACAAGTGAATGATAAACTTGACAACCCTGATACAGCGCAGAATCACGGGATGTTTGC
>DYML01000118.1:7057-10844 GCA_020721605.1 Anaerolinea thermophila | reverse complement strand
TTAATTTTCTCCAGCGACCTGCGCCGTACTTTTTTTGTAATCTGTCCAGGTCACGGATGGAATGACCGACTGCGATGACTTCAATGTGAGCGATCTCTCCGATGACTTCAATTTCGTCGGGTTGCATGACTTCATTATACCTCTTTGCGTTGTTGACCTTTTTAGCGCAAAAATTCCTTGACATTAACGTTACGTCAGGGTTTATAGTTGCGCCATGTTCACAGTCAAGCAACTTTCCAAATTGGCGGGCGTGACCCCGCGCGCGCTGCATCACTACGACGAGATCGGTCTTCTCAAGCCATCCCAAATCGGCGCGAATGGCTATCGCTATTACGGGGAGGAGGCGTTGTTGAAGTTGCAGCAGATTTTGTTTTACCGCGAGTTGGATTTTCCACTCGAAGAGATCAAGCGAATCACGGAATGCCATGATTTCGATCTGCTGGGCGCGCTGCAAAGTCACCGCGAGGCGTTGCAAAAAAAAGCGGCGCGGCTGAATCAACTGCTTGCCACAGTGGACAATACCATTCAACATATTCAAGGAGAAAAACTGATGAGCCAGAAAGGTTTATTCAAAGGCTTTAGCGAAGAGGAACAGGAAAAATTGGCGCAGGAAGCCGAGCAGATGTACGACCCCGCAACGGTGCGCGAATCCAACCGCAAGTGGAAGTTGTACTCAAAAGAAAAGAAGGAGGCAATTTTGGCGGAGGGCAATCAGATTTATCTGGATATGATCGCCGCCATGCCGCAGGGCGCATCCAGCGTAGAGGTTCAGTCCATCGTCGAGCGTTGGCGCAGTCACATGAATTATTTCTGGACGCCCAGTCTCGATCAACTGCTTGGGCTTGCCAGCATGTATGGCGATGACCCAAAGTTCAAAGCCAACTTTGACGACATGCACCCGAACCTTGCCGCGTTCATGCGCGAGGCGGTGGCGGTCTATGCGGCGAAGCGGACGAAAGTAATTTAATCTGCCAGGGTCTGTGCTGATTATCGCCCGGATATTCGTATTCTGTCAGAATTTATATTAGACTAGACTTGTATCAGATCGCTCTAAAACATAAGGAGAGAATCGTATGCCAAAAAGAGAAATTCACGCCCCGCGCGGCACACAACTGACTTGTAAAAACTGGCAGATCGAAGCCGCCTACCGCATGATTCAAAACAACCTCGACCCGCAGGTTGCATTTGATCCCGACAACCTCATCGTCTACGGCGGACGCGGACGCGCCGCCCGCAACTGGGAATCCTTCGACGCCATTCTCGAATCGCTCAGGAACCTCGAACCCGATGAAACGTTGATGGTGCAGTCGGGCAAGCCCGTTGCCGTTTTCCGCACTCATCTTGACGCGCCGCGTGTTTTGCTGGCAAACAGCAATATCGTCCCGCATTGGGCGACTCAGGAAAACTTCGACAAGTGGGAAAAAGAAGGTTTGATGATGTTCGGGCAGATGACCGCCGGCAGTTGGATTTACATCGGCACGCAGGGTATTTTGCAGGGGACGTATGAAACCTTCGGCGCGTTGGCGCGGCTCAACGGCTGGGGAACGCTCAAAGGCAAACTGGTCCTCACGGCTGGATTGGGCGAAATGGGCGGCGCACAGCCGCTGGCAATCACCATGAACGAAGGCGTCGGCGTCCTCGTCGAAGTGGATCGCTGGCGCGCGGAACGCCGTCTCTCCCTGCGGCAAGTGGACGCGGTGACGGATAACATCGAAGAAGCGATGACGCTGGCAGAAGAGGCGATGAAGGCGGGCATGCCCAAATCCATCGCGCTGGTTGGCAACGCGGCGGAAGTGTTGCCCGAACTGCTGGCTCGCGGCGTTGTGCCTGACGTGGTCACAGACCAAACCTCCGCGCATGACGTGATGTACGGTTACATCCCCGCTGGCTTGACTCTCGAACAAGCCGCCGACCTGAGAGTGAGCGACCCGAAGGAATACGAAAAACGCGCCCTCGATTCGATGTCGAAGCATGTCGAAACCATGCTGGCATGGAAGGCAAAGGGCAGCGTGGTCTTCGACTACGGCAATAACATCCGCCAGCGGGCTTTCGATAACGGCGTGAGCAACGCCTTCGATTACCCCGGCTTTGTGCCTGCCTACATCCGCCCGCTGTTCTGCGAAGGCAAGGGACCCTTCCGCTGGGTGGCGCTTTCGGGCGACCCCCAAGATATTTACGCGACCGACAAAGCCATGCTTGAACTCTTCCCCGAAGATGACCACCTCAAACGCTGGCTGACGATGGCGCGTGAGCAAGTCGAATTTCAGGGACTGCCCGCTCGTATCTGCTGGCTGGGATATGGCGAACGCGCGCGGGCTGGACTCAAACTCAACGAGATGGTTGCCAGCGGCGAGTTGAAAGCCCCCATCGTGATTGGGCGTGACCACCTGGATTCTGGCTCGGTGGCGAGTCCCAACCGCGAGACCGAAGGCATGAAAGACGGCTCCGATGCAATTGCCGACTGGCCCCTGCTCAATGCGCTGGTCAACGCCGTCAATGGCGCAACCTGGGTTAGCATCCACCACGGCGGCGGAGTCGGTATCGGCTTCAGCATCCACGCGGGGCAGGTCATCGTCGCAGACGGGACTCCCGAAGCGGCGAGACGCATCGAGCGCGTCCTCACCACCGACCCCGGCATGGGCGTTGCCCGTCATGTGGACGCGGGCTATCCCGAAGCGATTGAGTTCGCCAAAGCCAACGGCGTGAAAATTCCAATGATGAAGTAGGTCTATTCACTTTCCAAACCGGACGATTTTTCAGGCGGGCTTATCCCCCGCCTGTTTTATTCTCCGCGCAGGGCTTCGGCGGTTTCCATGTGACTTAATCTCCAGGCGGGGTAGAGGGCGGCAAGCAGGGCGGCGCCAACTGCCAGTACAAATGCTTGCGCAAATGGGGCGGGGTCTGCCTGCATTTGCAATGTCCAGCCGAAGGAACGCTGGTTAATGACGAAGATCAAAATCCACGCGAGGATGTAGCCGGTGGGCAGAGCCAGCAACCCAGCCGATGCGCCGAGTAGACCCGTCTCCCAAAAGGTCAGGCGGCGCATTTCGGCGAGGGTTAGACCGAGCGCGCGCAGAATGCCCATCTCGCGCGCTTTTTCCAATTGCAGCGCCAGCAGTGAACTGAGTACGCCAATAAACGCTACCAGTGTTGTGACCAACTGCATGGCGGTGGTGATGGCAAAGGTGCGGTCAAATACATCCAACGCGCCCTGACGCAATGCGCCGCTGGGATTAACTTGAACTTTGGGAAAGTCGGTCAGTTGCTTGCGCAGGTCGGCGGTGACGGTATCCACGTTGGCATTGGGGGCGAGGAAGAGGGTCACACCGTTCAGGCGGGGGTCGTTCCACAGGCGCTGATAAACGTTCAGGCTGATGCGGATCGTTCCGCGTGTGGAGGCGTAATCGGCGTAGATTCCTGCTACAGGAAACCGAATCCAGCCTTGGGGGGTGAGCAGCGAGAGCGTCCCGCCGGCGGCGGAAATCCCCAAGCGGTTCGCCAACGGCTCCGAGAGCAGAATCGCCCCGTCTTTCATCATCTGCCAGGCTTCCTGTGGATTGCCCTGCGCGGCGAGAAACAGGCGCGAATCCATTTGCGGTTCGGGGCTGGCTGCCACCAATTCCACCGCGCCATATTCTGACTCGACGGTCACAACGCGCACGGCGGCGCTGGCTTTTGCTTGCGGATGGGCTTGCGCGAGGGCGATGGCTTGCGGATCAAGCGGGGTATCGGGGCGGTTGGCGCTTAACCCAGGCGCAGAAAGGTAAATATCGCCCTGCAAAGTTTG
>DYML01000118.1:0-6957 GCA_020721605.1 Anaerolinea thermophila | reverse complement strand
CGCCGCCAGATTGACCGCGCTTTGGGCTTTGCTCTCCAGCCCTGCGCGGGAGAGCGCCAAACGCGGCGGGACGGACGCCGCTTCCCAGGCGGGCGGGGCGGCGGCGAACACACTGGCGAAGAAGCCCGCCAATCCGCCTTTGAGCAGGCTGGAAACGGGAATTTGAATGCCGCGCACACTGACCACAAAAAACAGGTCGTTGATGGTTTGAGTCACCATTTGCACCGCGCCCTGACCCAGCAAAACGCCCAATCCCAGCCCCAGCCCTGAGCCGAGTGCGCCGACCAGTGCGGCTTCACTCAGCACCATGCCAAAGACTTGCTCGCGCGTGTAACCCAAACTGCGCAGCGTGCCAAACAGCGGGCGGCGCTGCACAACCGAAAAGGTCATGGTGTTGTAAATTAGAAAAATACCCACCACCAACGCCAGCAAACTGAGGGCGGTCAAATTGACTTGAAAGGCGGCGATCATCTCCCCAACTTGACTATTGCGGGCTTCAGACGTAACCAGCAGTGTCCCTGGCGGGAGCACGGCAGAGAACGCGGCTGAGTCAAAATCGTCGGGCAGAATCAGGTCAATTTGAGTCAGTTGCCCGCTTGCTCCGCTCAGGCTTTGGGCGGTGGCAATGTCGGTCAGAATTAGGGTATCCAGTGCGCGGCGCGAAAAATCATCGGCGGGGTCGAGCAAACCAGTCAGGTAGGCGTTGCGCGTCTCGCCGTTGATCGAAAGCGTCAGGCGGCAGGAATCATCCAACGTGGCAGCGCAGGGAGTCAGCCCGTAGCGTTGGGCGGTTTGCGCCGAAAGCAGAATTGACCCAGGTTGTGTGAGGAGCGGCGCAACCGTCTCCAGCCGTGTTTCGCGCTGTGCGCCGAGATAGCCGCGAAAGGGCGCTTCGGCAAACGGGTCTATGCCAAGCAGGGTGAAGGGGATATTCCCCAACTGCGGGCTGACGGCGTAGGCATTGACCAGCGGCGCAAGGTCGAGTTGCTTGCGCCATTGCGGGTCGGTGCGCAGTTGAACATAAAGCGCCTCGTCCACGCCTTGTCCGCTGCCAACGATGTGATGGGTGGCGCGTCCGGTCACGGCGCTGGCGCTCAGGTCAAAGGCGCGTTCTGCGCTGGCGTTGGCAAGATCAATGCTAACCATGACCGCCACACCCAGCGCAATGCCGAGCGTCATTAATGCAAATTGGATGGGATGCCGAAGCAGGGTTCGCAGCGAGAGCATGGTCAGCGCTCCGCGATGAATTGCCCGTGCGAAAGGCGCAAGACGCGGTCGGCGTGCGTGGCGGCTTCCAGGCTATGCGTCACCATCAACAGGGTGCGGTTTTGTTCGCGTGTTAATTTGGTTAGCAGCGACATCACCTGTGCGCCGGTTTCTTCGTCTAAATTCCCAGTGGGTTCATCCGCCAGAATCAAGAGCGGGTCATGCACGAGGGCGCGCGCCAGAGCAACACGCTGCTGTTCGCCGCCGGAGAGTTTTTCGGGGAAGGTTGCCCAACGGTCGAGTAAACCGACCTCAGCCAGCAGGGATTCTGCTTTTTGGCGGGCAATCAGGCGCGGGGTTCGGTTCAGTTCCAGCGGCAGCAGCACGTTCTCGCCAACTGTCAGGGTGGGAATCAGGTTGAAAAATTGGAAGATGAACCCAATCCGCGCCCGCCGAAAGAGGGTGCGCTCGCGCTCACGCAGGGCGGTCAGGTCTTGACCCTCCACCCAAATTTGCCCGCTGTCGGGTTGGTCAATGCCGCTGATGAGATTGAGCAGGGTGCTTTTGCCGCTGCCGCTCTTGCCCAAAATGACGGTAATTTCGCCAGGCTCAAATTCGGCATGGGCGTTTTGCAAAACCACGCGGCGCACATCGCCCTCGTAGTAGGATTTGGTCAGATCGTGAAATCGAAGAAAGGCTGTCATGGAGAGATTGTAAACGGGGCATGTAAGAAGTGAATTAGAGGAAGGAAGGCTGGGGTGGGCTGACGTATAATTCTTGCATGACTAGATTCCTGATCCTGTTGAATTTGATCCTCGTCCTGAGCGCTTGCGCCCCGCAGAGCATTCCTGCCGCCGAAGTACAAATTCCCGCTGGGCTGGGTGCGCTTCCAATTGGCTTTGACTTCGCCGATGGTTCTCGTCCGCTCGCGTTCCCAGCCGATTTTGGCGCACATCCCAACTTCCGCACCGAATGGTGGTATTACACAGGCAACCTGCAAACGCCAGAGGAACGCCCCTTCGGCTTTGAGTTGACCATCTTCCGCGTAGGCTTGCTTCCGCCGACTGCCCAACTTCCCGACGATTCGCAGTGGTACGACCGCGATTTATATTTTGCCCACTTTGCCATCAGCGATATTGAGACCGAAAATTTTTATGCCTTCGAGCGTTACTCGCGCCCAGGTCCCGGCTTGGCAGGCGCACAAGGCAGCCCGTACCGCGTTTGGCTCGAAGATTGGCACATCACCGAAAGCGAGGCGGGCGTATATCATCTGCAAGCCGCACAAGATCACCTTGTGCTGGATTTGATTCTGACAGACGAGATGGGTGTTGTCTTGCACGGCGAGAATGGCTACAGCCGCAAAGGTCAAAACGCCACAAACGCCTCGTATTATTACAGCCAGCCGCGTTTGCAAGCCGAAGGCACGGTGCAGGTGGATGGAATGAAGTACCCTGTGCGTGGGCTGGCGTGGAAAGATCACGAATTCAGCACGGGCGTTTTGGATGAAAAGCAAATTGGCTGGGATTGGTTTTCACTGCAACTTGAAGACGGCTCTGCATTGATGCTTTTTCAACTGCGCGAATTGGGCGGCGGAATCTCGGCGTCTTCGAGCGGGACATGGATCGCCGCTGATGGAATTCCCCAGCCGCTGCAAAATTCCAATTTTGAAATCACCGTCTTGGACGAGTGGCGCAGCCCGCACACTGCGGGGCTGTATCCCGCCGCATGGCAGATTCAACTTGACGCCCCCGCCTGCCTGCTTAAAGTCCGCCCGTGGATGGCAGATCAGGAAATCAACTTTCCATCTGTCACATATTGGGAAGGCGCGGTGCGTTTTGAAGGCACCTGCAACGGATCACCTGTGCGCGGCAACGGCTACATTGAACTGACTGGCTATGCAGGGAATTTGCCGCTGCCATAGGGCTTATGGCGGCTACACCACATTTTCAAAATGGGTGATGATCACCGCCGACCCTGGCTTGCCTTCAACGGCGAGGGCGTCAATTTGCCAGTGGTCAATCTCGTGTTCGGCGGCGTAGTGTTGGGCGGTGTTTTGCATGTGCTGCTGTTTAACGCGCGTGATGTTGGTTTCGGGGAAAAAATTTGCGCTCGACGTGAGCGTTTTGACTTCGATAAAAATTGTCACGTCGCCTTGCTGCGCGATGATGTCTATTTCCCCGTATGGCGTGCGGATATTGCGCGCAATGATCTGATAGCCGCGCTCGGCAAGCCAGTCGGCGGCAAGCGATTCACCCCATGCGCCGATCTCTTTTTTGTACTTTGTCATTGATTAAAGTTATCCATTAATTTTTGCAGGCGCATTGCCCAATTGCCTCGGCGCGGCTTGTGATCTCGTTTGAGTTTTTCATAATGTTCGAGCATGAGGCTGGTGGTGCGTTCAATGGCATACATGGCAGATTCCCGCCGCGCCGCCGCACCCATCTCGGCACGCAATTGACCGTTTAAGCAGAGGCGGGTTAGTTTGGCGGTGAAGGTTGGCTGGTCGTGTGTTGCCAAAAAACCTGTAATATTTTCTTGCACAGTATCGCTGATGCCAACTGAGTGAATTCCCATCACTGGCAGCCCCGCGCCCATGGCTTCAATCACCGAAAGCGGATGCACCTCAGAAATGGAGGCAGTCACAAAAATATTGCACATGGCAAGATATGAGGGCAGTTTTTCATACGCAATCCGCCCAAGCATGTGCGCACGTTGACTCAGGTTTAACTCGCCGATCAGGGTTTTCACTTCATCTTCGTAAGTTTGAATACCGCTGCCAATCAACAGCAGATGCGCATTTGGAATTGCCTGTGCGATTCCCGCAAAAGACTTCAAAAGAAAGGGTAAATTTTTTTCAGGCGCAATACGTCCGGTGTACACCAGCAGAACATCATCTTCTTTGTAACCAAATTCGGCGCGGGCGATTGGGCTGGCTGCATAAAAATTTTTAAGATCCACTCCGTTTGGCACAACTGCTATTCGCCCTGCCACATTCAGCTGGCGTAGAATTTTTTCCATGCCCGCCGAAGGCGCAATAACCAGGTCTACCGCTTCGCAAAATGACGGCATGTAGGTTTGTAAAAGCCCAAAACTCATTTCTTCGGGCATCATTGGCAGGTAGGCTTGCGCGTATAAATCGTAACGGGTGTGGTTGGTAAACACGATGGGAATTTGGGGCGCGCGGCTGTACTTAAGCGCCAGGCGCCCGCTTAAAAATGGGTGATGCACATGGATAATATCCATACTTTGTAATAGTTTTTTTGCAGCAGGTGAATAGCGTGTAGAAAGGTAAAAACCAGAATCAGACAGCGGCACACCTCGGCTGTGAATGACGCGCGGTTCGTTGTCTTTATATTCCAGGTCGCCAAAGGTAAAGACAAACACTTCCTGCCCCGCCTGTTCAAGGTGACGCTTATTGGTTTCAATATAATTTGTAATGCCGCTGACATACGGTTTATAACTATCTACCATCATTCCGATTTTCATTTGGTTATGCTAAGGTATATGGAAGCCAGTGTCAAGTTAAATACCGCACATGATAAAATTCGACCTTAAGAAGGAGAATTATGATTGCGAAGTTGATCCTGCGAGATAAAGTATATGAGGTGCGGGCGGGCATGACCCTGCTGGATGCTCTAAAAAAAAGCAGCATTGTTCCCGAATCGGTCATCGCCATCCGCGATGGCGAATTAATCACCGACGATGAAGTTTTGCGTGCCGGCGATGAGATCAAATTGGTCGCCGTGATTTCTGGTGGATGATTGAAAACCGCCAATTGCCAATTAAGTTTGTTTACAGGTTTGGAGTGTATTTATGAAATGCCGCCAATGTGATCAAAAAGCATCCATTCACATGCGCCAGCATAAACTGGCGTTGTGCAAAGAGCATTATCTTGAATGGATTCCCGAACAGACCGCGCGCTTTATTAAAAAATATGGCATGTTCACACCCAACGAGAAAATTCTCGTAGCGGTCTCTGGCGGTAAAGATTCCCTTTCCCTCTGGGATATTCTTGTGCGGCTTGGCTATCAGGCAGATGGCTTGTATCTTGGGCTTGGTATTGACGCCGGAATCAACTACTCGCACGAGTCTCAACGGCTGGCGCAAAAGTTCGCGGACGAAAATAATCTCAAACTGCATGTTGTGGATGTGGAAAAAGAATACGGACACTCCATTCCTGCCCTTTCAGAAATCAGCCATCGTGGACATGGCAGACCGTGCGCCGTGTGCGGGCTTGCCAAACGCCACGAGATGAACCGCATTGCGCGTGACTTTGGCTATGACGTGCTTGCCACAGGTCATAACCTGGATGATGAAGCCGCTGTCTTGTTTGGCAACACCTTAAAATGGTCGAGCGAATATATTTTGCGGCAGAGCCCGGTTTTGCCCAGTGCAGACGGGCTGGCACGCAAGGTTAAGCCGCTTTGTCGTTTTTACGAGCGCGAGATGACTGCTTATGCCATCATGCGCGGCATTGAATATATTTACGATGAATGCCCCTTTGCAGATGGGTCGCAATCCATTTTTTATAAAGAGGCGCTTAATCAACTGGAAACTGCGCGCTCTGGCGCAAAGTTGATTTTTTACCTGAGTTTTCTCGAAGCCAAAAAAAGCGGGCATTTGTTTGTTGAAAAAAATGTTGGACAGTCGCAGTTGCATTCATGCCCAACATGCGGGCAGCCAACCTCCACGCCCGACTTTTGTTCATTTTGCCGAATGATCCAAAAAGCGGCGGAGACACCCGACCAGTAAACCGCCCTCTATTTCAAAACAGTTGCCAGCAAACCAATCACAAAGAACCCCAGCGCGGCATAGCCTGCAACTTTTTCCTGCGGCAAAATGGTAAAGGCAGGCATATCAAAATTAGACCGCTGCAAGTCGCCTCGGTTGGGAACTTCCTGCTGCCCCAGCAGCGCATTCTTAAACTCAATTACAGTTTTGGGTCGGTCGTCGGGGTGCAGCGACATTGCCCAGAGGATGGCTTTTTCCACCCGACTGCTAATGTGTGGATTAATATCTCGCGGCAGAGTCAGGCTATGGGTATCAAGAAAACGCTTGCGGGCTTCGGCAGGCGGTTCATTGGTTAACAAGTGGTAAAGCGTTGCCCCAAAGGAAAAAATATCGGCGCGGATGTCGGTGTGGGCATCATCACCGCCATATTGTTCGAGCGGGGTATAAAGCGCCGTGCCTTGCCCCTGAATAATAGTGATGGTTACTTCGTTGGGAGCCAGAATTTTCACCAATCCAAAATCAACCAATTTGATTAAACCGCTGGGTGTAATTTTTAAGTTGCTGGGTTTTATATCGCGGTGGATGATGGGCGGGTCTTGTTGATGCAGATAATTTAAAGCATCTGCCAGTTGAATTGCCCAACGTAAAATTTCGCCTTCAGAAATAAATACTTTATCGCGCCGCGCTTCCAGCATTCGCTCGCGCAAATCTTTGCCTGGCACATAATCCATCACCAGGTAGTCGCGCGCGCCATCAGAAAAAAAATCAGATACTTTGGGCAGGTTTGGGTGATCCAGGCGCGCAAGAACAGATGCCTCACGAAAGAATTGTTCGCGTGCTTGTTCAAAAAACTGGGTTGGGAGGGCGCGGTTGTGTTCAACTTCTTTAACTGCACATAACCTGCCTTGCAAACGTGTATCTTCTGCAAGGTAAATACTGCCAGTGCCACCTTGTCCGATTTGTTCACGGATTTTGTAGCGACCGCGCAACACCTCCCCTTTCTTTAACGATTGGGGCAAC
>DYML01000007.1 GCA_020721605.1 Anaerolinea thermophila | reverse complement strand
TGGGGCAGTCTGCTGAAGAATCTATCGCGGCGGGGCATCCCCTTGATTCAATTTCTCCTAGCCCAAAAATATCCGATGAATCCGAGCAAGAGTTTCCTGTCATCCCTCTTGCGGCTGGGGAAATTTATGAAACGGGGTTGAAGCCGCTGGAGAAATGGACTGCGGCGCAGGCGGCTGATGTGGTTCAGCAATTGACGCGCCAGATGAAGGTGAAAATAAAAAGCGGAAGCACATCCATGCGCCTGCAATTGAACCCGAAAGATTTGGGCGGCATTGAGGTGCGAATGGTAAAAAGCGCAGAGGGCGTTCAGGTGACCTTCTTTGCCGAGCAGGCAAGTACCGAACATTTGCTTGAGACCCAAATGAATCAATTGCGCCAGTCACTAAAGGACGTTGGCGTAGAACTGACAGGTCTTAATGTGAGCCAGCACGATCAACCCAAACAGGAAGGAGGATTTTTACAGCAAGGCGCGTATTTCGGGTCAAATTTTCAGCGCAACCCATCGCAGGCTGAAAGTGTCGCCGCAGAAGTAAGTCGCCCGGAGCCGTTGGTCAGGTCTGCTTCAGAAGTTGATTATTGGATTTAATGGATAACTTCTCGTGCGGGCGAAATCTGACCCCCTGATTATTTTTGCAACAAAAGGAGAAAGCAAATGGAAGTTAGTGGTATTTCAAGCGCGCAACCTTCTGCCAGCCGTGTTGGCGCTTCCGGCAGCGCCGCGCTGGATTCGAATCAGTTTATGCAGATTTTGATGGCGCAGTTAACCCATCAAAATCCACTGGAACCGATGGACAGTAACGAGATGATGAGTCAGTTTTCGCAGCTTAATTCGCTGCAAGAACTGCGCGATATTCACACGGCGATGGACAAAGTATCGGTTTCCAATCAGACCAATTATCTTGCCAGCCTGATCGGGAAAATGGTCAAGGCGAGCCGCCCCGATGGCGAAGTTTTGGAAGGCGTTGTAGATGGCGTGATTGCCGATAGCGATAGCCCCCAGGTTTTGATTGGGTCTGAAGCTGTAGATTTGAGTGATGTTCTTGAAATAAGAGGAGCGTGAAATATGACAGAGCCATTTGGCGTTCAACTCGGACGGGTAAATGGTGTTGGCGCACAGTCTGTAAAACCAGCCAGCACAGCCGCTGCATCTGTGCAGGGCGCAGCCAGTTTTTTGGAGACGCTTGAAAATGTACAGGGCGTTCGATTTTCAAACCACGCGCAAAGCCGCCTGCAAAGCCGTGAGATTAATATGAGCAGTGAAAATGTAAACCGCCTTTCGAGCGCCATTGACAAGGCAGAAAAACGCGGTGGAAAATCTTCGCTGGTCATGGTGGATGATTTGGCTTTCATTGTCAATATTCAGAGCCGAACCGTTGTGACCGCCCTGGACAAAAATCAACGCGGCGAAGGGGTGTTTACCCAAATTGACAGTGTTGTTTTTGCTGACCCCGCAGAAGACAGCGTGAAGTCGTCTATTGATCTAAAAGGATAATCCGTTTATTTAACCCACAGGCTGGCCCTCCTGGAGGAAGCCTGAAAACCAACCAAGGAGAAAATATCATGATTCGCTCAATGTATACCGCAATTAGTTCTTTAAGCCTGCAACAGAAGTATTTGGATGTTGTTTCCAACAACCTGGCAAACGCCAACACCACAGGCTTCAAAGCCAGCCGTGTGCTTTCTCAGGATCAATTCGCTCAAACTTTGAGTCAGGGTTCCGCACCTACCGATGCGCTGGGCGGCACCAATCCCACGCAAATTGGTCTTGGCGTAAATTTGGGGTACATCTCTTCCAACTTTACCCAGGGCGCCTTGCAAAGCACGGGCAGAAATATGGATTTGGGCGTGCAGGGTGATGGCTTCTTTATCTACGGACAAGACGCAGTTCGGCGCTATTCGCGTGAAGGTTCGATGAGTCTTGATTCGGAAGGAAATTTGGTCAATTCTGCCTCTGGTTTGCGCACGCAAGGCTGGCTGGCAGATGCAGATGGAAATATTGACACCGATCTGACTGTGGATGATATTCAGATTGATACCGATAAAACTCTGGCGAAGGCGACCGAAAATGTTTTGCTGGGCGGCAACTTAAGCGCAAACACGGAGGGCGGCGGGACGGATACCGTTGCGGTGGGCATGTACGACTCGTTGGGCGCTTTGCAAACCGCCTCGATCCGTTTTACACGCGGCGGTACGGCGGCTGTCCCAACCAACGTGTGGACCTGGCAGGTGATGGACACGACTGTGGATCCGCCTGTGGCGGGAACGGGCGATGGCACGATCACATTTGATGCCAATGGTCAAATTGACTTGACCGCATCAACCAGCGGCACCGCAATTGATATTCCTGTTTCGGCTGGCGCAGACCCGCTTGCCTTAACTCTCGACTTTTCCAACCTGACACAGTTGGCTTCTGCCAGCAGCGCCTCTGCCACCAGTCAGGATGGTCTGGCTGCCGGCTCAGTATCGGATGTGTACATCTCGCCCAATGACGGCGTTATCTCGTTGATTTATTCCAATGGAATGGCAGAGAAGGTTGGGCAGGTTGCCCTGGCGCGTTTCACAAATCCCACCGGCTTGGTCAAAGCGGATGATACCAGTTTCATTGCTGGTCTTAACTCTGGCGATCCTCAAATTGGCGCTGCCGCCACCGGCGGGCGCGGCGCGATTGCCTCCAGTTATCTTGAAGCATCCAATGTAGACATGGCGCAGGAGTTCACCAATATGATTCTTGCGCAGCGTGGTTTTCAGGCTTCGTCCCGTATTATCACCACCTCGGATGAGATTTTGCAGGAATTGGTTAATTTGAAACGCTAGACCTTTTGCGCTTGTCGCAGGGAGAAAAACATCCAGCGCTCAATTGGGCGCTGGATGTTTTTTTATGGCTCTGCCGATTCAAGCAAGAACGGCGGCTTGCCGCAAAACGTGAATGATTTACAGACCCTTGGACTGATTTGTCACGCGATACACATAGGCGAGAACTTCGGCTACGACCTGGTAAAGTTCAGCGGGAATCTCTTCCCCCAAATTCACGTTGGAGAGGGCGGCAGTTAGGGCGGCGTCTTCGTAAATGGCAATATTATGTTTTTTGGCTTCAGCGAGGATTTTTTCTGCAACTTTGCGTTGTCCACTGGCAATGACGCGCGGCGCACCGCTTTGTTCGGGATCATATTGCAAAGCGGTGGCGGTGACTGGCTTTGTGCCTGTGCCTGTTTGTTGTGAGATTTTGAAGCGTTTGTAATTCAACCTATACCTCAATATTGACAGTCATCAGCGGCGCACTGCCAGCTTTCTTTGTAACCCCGTCAAACGGCTGGGGCTTGCCCACATCAACTTGCATATCTTTTGGCGCAAAGCCCAGCATTTCCAAAGCAGCCATTAAAGAAGGCGCTTCGCGTTCGGCACAGTCGCGCCATGCTGTATCTGGCGCAATCACCGAAGTTTTGATTTGTTTTCCAGCCAGTGAAAGATCAACTTCCACCATTTCGCCCGATTCTAAATCCACTTGAATGATCAGGCGGGTATAGGCGGGATTAATTCGGTCGGCTTCGGCTTTTGATTCGCGCGCAATTCGCAACCGCATAGATGAAAAATTTTCACCTGCTTTTTGGGTCGCACGCTGAATCATAAATTCAGCGTTAGACCATGCGCCCCGCCCTGGCGCCGGGTTGGGTTTGATATTTAGAAATTGGTTTTGCAGGCTGTCTGCCAAAAAATGATTGACTGCCTGCGCGCCTTCTTGTTGCCCAAATTGTTTCAGCATTTGTTGTAATTTTGCCAAAGACAGCAGGCTTTTTTCTGGAAGCGGCAGATCGGGGTTTTGAGACTGCGCCAGTAAAATATTTTCCAATGACCTGCCCATTAAATCCACAGCGGCTTTTAGTTCCTGCGCCAACTGTGCCGCATTCCCTTCTCCTTTTAAAATCGTTGCGTCTAAAATCTGCAAATTTTGATTAATCTGCTTTAAAAGTTCGGCGGGTAAATTTTGTTTGCTTAAATGAGAAAGTGTTGCCATTAATTGAGATACCCCTGCGCCCGTTGCAGCCGCCTGCCGTGCCGCCAGTTTTAGGCTTTGAGCGGTCACGGGTACGCCATCGGCTTTCACGGCTGCTGCCAGGTCTGCTTCTTCCTCGCCCCAGGTTCCGTATTCTGAAAGCGTATCATACAGTTCATTTAGCAGGCGGGCTGTAACGGGTAAATGCTGTTTGAGCATTGAACGCGCTATGATTAAATGCTGGGTGGTCAGCGGCATGTTGTTTTGCGTCAGCAGGCGCGCCGCCAAGTCGGGTTGGTTTAAGCCGTTTGTTGTTAAAGGTGCGGGTGCAGGCTCATTTTTTATAAATTTTAGAGTCATCGTCTCTTCACCCATTTGAGTTACAACAAATTGGGCGCTGTGTTGGGTGAGCAGTGCGGCTGCCTGATCGGGCGATGTGAGTTGCGCCACAATGGAATGCCCCTCAATTGAGAGGACTGCGGTAGTGCCTGTCACCGATAAAATTTGGGCGGTCACCCGTTGAAACGCGCGAAGTTCAACCCCTTGAACATTGGCAGGGCTGATGTTGGAAACGCGAAGAGGCGCGGGGAAACTCATTAATTATTTTTTTAAGCTATATAACTCATCGGACAATATGCGCAAGTCTTGAATAATTTCTGCCTGACGTTGTGAGATGTATTGCAAAATGACCATGCGGCTTAGGTCTTTGAAGAATAATTCCACGCTGACACGGTAGCGCTTTAAGTAAAATTCAGGGATGACTTCAATCACCTTCCCACGGGTTGTAATGACAATTTTTCCGTCCTGTTTTTCAGGCAGCGCGGCGCGTGAAGATAAATTTATTTTTCTGCTTTCGCCGCCAGATTTTTGCGAAACTTTTTTAACTTTGCTGGAAGTTGAATCGGGCAGTGAAATGGACATGGAGAAGCCGTTTCCTGGCTGGGCTAGTCGCGAGGGAAACATGTAAGTATCAAAATAGATGCTGGCGCCGCCTGCTGAAATATCGGCAATGGGCGCAAGGCTTTCAGTAGCAGCGCCGTTAAATTGAATGGAAACAACCAGCGGTTCGCTCGGTTCCACTCGAATTTGCGCTCTATTTCCAATGTTGTTTTTTACCATTTCAAAATTTGAAAAGACGGCAGATTCTTTTGCCAGGTTCAAACTAAGCACCTGGGATCGAATCACAAAGGGCAGTTCTTCCCCCTGAAAATACGATACACCCTGATAATAAAGACATGCCAGCTGGGGCTTGTTGCTGCGCATGTGAATTTCATTGCCAATGACCGAGTCTATGCGGGTATCGTAAGAGATGGGCAATCCCTTGTAGATGTTTAACAGTTTAATCTCAGATTTGTTTCTGGCAATTTGTTTAAATATTTGAAGTAAATCTACCTTTGGTGTCAATGGAATTCTCTCTGCATTGATTTTTATGCGTTTAGTGTGGCTGCGGTTGGGTCAATGGCAAAATTATCTTTGCGTATTTCGTAATGCAAATGCGGACCCGTCGAGTTGCCTGTGTTTCCTGATAACCCAATGGTGGCTCCGGCGGTCACACTATCGCCCACTGCAATCGGGATGCTTGAAAGATGGGCATAGTAGGTTTTATAGCCGCCGTTTTCCACAATTACTAAATTTCCATATCCTTGGTTATTCCAGCCCGCGTAGATCACCTTGCCATCCATCGTTGCTGCTACGGGTGTGCCAACGGGAACGCCAAAGTCCAACCCGTTGTGACCCGTGTGATATTCCTGGGTTAATACGCCGCCCACAGGACGCCCAGAGGGGATGGGTTGGGAATCGCCTTGCGTCTGCGTTAAATTTTCTGCTGTTGCGGTGGCGGTGGTCGGCTCCTGAATCATTTGCCCTTCCACCAATTTTTCCAGCAGCATCATCATCATCAGCGGCGCCATTAAATCGGTGATGCTGGAATTGCTTTGTTGGCTCGAATCCAGCCCGCCGCCGCTTAACATCATGCTGGAGATGATCTCTTTGAAAGAGGAAATCATCTCCGCTGTGGATGATTCATTGCCTGCGGGCTGGGCGCTGGCTGCTGAAGGTGAATATGTCGTGGGAATTGGGCTGATGATAGAGGTCATGGTGATTTTATTTTATAGCGTATGCCTGAAACTGTGAGTAAATGGCGCATAAAATTTATGTGATTTGTTCATAAATTGTTTTACTTCATCTTTACGCAATATTCAGAAAGGCTTTATACGCGCTGCTTTATTAATACACTATACTGAATCCGAAATCAAAAAAAGATGACTCTCAATTGGTGAAGATCATGCAGCCAGAATTAAACGCCAGAAAAATTTTAGGCAGAACCTATTTGAATGAAAACCGCCTTGCCGATGCGCTGGATATTTTTGCGAAAATTTTGGCAGACTACCCCGACGACCTGGAAACCCTTCATGTCCTCGGTAATTTTTATCTGGCAAGCGGAGATGGAAAAACAGCCAAAAGTATTTATTTACACGCCCAGCAATTAGACCCGCAGAATGTAATTATTTCACATCAAATTCGGCTGGCGGAGGAAGTGTGCGACAAGGATGGCGTTGTAGAACCCATTCCAACCGATCTTTCGGCTGTCTCGCGTTTGCTTCAGCGTTTAACCGGCGATACACAACGCATTCGTGAAGAGGATGTTGTGCGGGCGGCGTTTTTGCTGGAAAAAATTATCAACAGCGACAGCCCGTCAGAAATGGTCGCCGCTCATTTGGATGAAATTGACGAGCTTCTGCCCGCCCTGATTGAGTTGAACGTCCGTCAGGCGCGCGCCGATGGGCGCTTTGACATGGCGCACTCTCTGCGCGCGCTGCAACTTAATGTTAATTATCAACTGACCGCAAAAGAAGGCGGCGCATTCGCGCGGCAGCAGACTGCCGAATTGCCCAACATTGAATTTAATGGCAATATCTTGTTGCTCTTGCCCGATTTGGAAAATAAGTCCAAACGGATGGCGCTATTAAAATCCACCCTGGAATTTTATGGCTGTCGGGTTACAGAAAAGAAAGACTACCTTTCCGGGCGCGATGCCAAGCCGGATGTGGTTATCACCAGCAACCCGCACACAAACCCGGCGCTTGTTGAAAGCCTGTCTGCTTTAGCATCTGACGGCATTCCACTGATTACGGACTTGGACACTGATTTTGAAAAACAGCCTGTTTCTCATCACGACTACAACACCAAGGGCTTGGGCAATCAGGCAAGAAGTAACGCCTATGCCGCCGCAATTTCCATGTCTGCCATGATTTCTGCTCCGTCTGAAACGATGGCGGAATCTTTGCAGAATCTGGCGCAAACCGTTTGCGTAATTCCTGATGGGTGGTCTCAACATAATAAACTTTGGAATAAAAGTTCCAATCAACGCTCCACTATTAATATTGGCTGGGTGGGCGCAAGTGGACAGTTGGAAGACCTGCTCTTAATCCGCCGTTTTATGGTGCGTATTGTGCGTGAATTTTCCAATACCCGTGTTGTTATTGTGGGCGAGCCTCAGGCGTATCGTTTGTTTGAAAATTTATCCGAAAATAGGCGAATGTATTTGCCGTTTGTGGCGCATGAAGAATTTCCCTACCTATTAAGCCAGATAGATGTTTTGTTGGTTCCTTTGCGCAATACTCCATATAACACTTCTCTGCCAGATACAATTTTGGTTGAGGCGTGTGCAAAAGGAATCCCCTGGGTGGCATCTGCAATTCCTTCCTTTCGCCGCTGGCAGGCGGGCGGAATTATCTCCGAATCTTTGGACGAATGGCATTTTAATTTGAGACAGTTGATGATGGATGAAGAACTGCGCCGCAGTTTGGGGCAGGCAGGCAGGCAAGCCGCTCAATTGCGTGAGATGAATAATCTGGGGCGCTTGTGGCTGCAAACCATCCGCCAGGCAGCCAAAGTAGATGAAGCCGCCTTATCTTATTCGGTATTGGAGTCATAGCGTGAATATTACTTATGTGTATTCCGACTGCGTTCAAGACCGCATCAGAATTCAATTTCGATGCAAGAACCTGGCAGAGGCGATTAATCGAACCGGCATTCATCATGCAAATTTATTGAACATTAATGCCTTTGCGCGTAATACGTTGGCGGCTCAAAAGATTTGCGCTGCGTCTGACCTGATTGTCATTTATCGTTATTTGTATGACGGCATTCTTACATCTCTGCAATATTGGAAGGCGCGTGACAAAAAAATTATTGTGGATTTTGATCAGGCAATTAATGATCTGCCCAAAAGCGCCCCGGAATATTCATTTTGGTTTGAAGGCATGCCTCTGGCTGGCTGCGGCGGCGAAGGAAAAATAATAAACCCCGCTCCGCTGGAACAATTTAAGTGGGGGCTGGGCATGGTTCATGCCGCTACCGTGCCTTCTGTTCGTCTGGCAGATGACTGGTCGCACTGTGTCAATGTTTCTGTAATTCCGGACTATATCAACATTTATCAATACCCTGTTTTACACCCAACCCATGAAGATGAAGTTTGGGTGGGCTTGGGGCATGATGCGCAATCTGAATCTTTTCACAAAAGCGGCTTGGGTTCGGCGTTGGAAAAAGTGTGTCAAGAACGCTCGCAGGTACGGTTGGTGTTACCCGACTATGGCTTTGACCTGAAGATTAATCCCAAACAATTGATGGGATACGCCCCCCGTTTTTTTGAAGAATGGGCAGGCATTCTTCTTAAATTGGATATTGGCTTAATTCCCATGCGCGGTAGTTTTGATCAGCGACTTGGATCAGGCAGCCTGCTGGAGTTTATGGTAGCCAAAGTTCCCTGGATCGCCAGTGAGCCATCAATGTTTTACGAATTTTCACAATACGGGCAATTTGTTTCCAACAGCGCGGCGGATTGGGAAACTGCTATTTTGCATACTGTGGATCAGATTGATACCTGTCAAAAAAAAGCCGCGCGCGAAGCGTTTCTTTTTGCCATTAGCCAGGATGTAAGCGTGAATATTGATAAAGTCATTAAAGTGTACGCTTCCATTATTACTCAACCTTAACAAGAAGGTGCCGCATGACCGATTCTAAATTAAACGCAGAAGGCTGGGAAATTACCCCCAAAATCCCACATAAAATAAAACCCTCGTTGTTAATTGGCATTCCAGCAGGAAGTTTTTTGATGGGAACCAGTGACGACAACATCAAAACATTGCAATTGAAAGAATCAGACTGGGCTTATGAATGGTCCGACAATGAATTGTTTGTTGCCGAACAGCCGCAGCACCTTATTACTATTCCCGCCTTTGAAATTGCTCAATTCCCTGTCACCAATGCCGAGTATTACACATTCATCTGGGACGTGGGCTATCGAATTCCACGCAATTGGCCCGGGTATACATACCCCGAAGACACCGACAGTCATCCCGTAGTGGGTGTCTCTAAAACGGATGTTGAGGCATATATCCACTGGTTTAATCAAAAAACGGAAATGAATTACAGGCTTCCAACCGAAGCCGAATGGGAATGCGCCGCGCGTAGTGAAGATGGGCGTATTTACCCCTGGGGAAATACATTTGACCCCTGGCGCTGTAACACCGCGGAAAGCATGAAAAAAGGAACGACCCCGGTTGGCTTTTATTCTCCCAGTGGAGACAGCCTTTGCGGCGCGGCAGATATGGTTGGAAATGTTTGGGAATGGACGCAATCGCTGTTTATGCCCTACCCGTATCGCCCAAATACAAATCGTGAAGAAGTGAAAATTAATGGGCGTTATGTTGTGCGCGGCGGCGCGTGGTATTACTCGCGCAAACTTGCCCGTTGCGCAGTGCGCGAAGGGGTTTTACCCGACCATCTTTCACCTTCCATTGGTTTTCGCCTGGCGCGGTCTGGCGGTTGATTTCGGTATCTTGTTTATTCTGTGCGATTAATATCTGGCAGAATGATGATAAATTTTGTGCCTTTGCCAGGATTGCTCTCGAAGTGCATTTCGCCCCGATGCTCTTTAATGACCTGAAGGCTGACATACAACCCCAAGCCCGTTCCTTTGCCCACTCCTTTGGTGGTAAAGAATGGTTTGAAAATTTGTTCCTGATGCTCTGGGTCAATGCCTTTTCCGTTGTCCGAAAAAGTAACGCAGTACTCGCGTTTTTCATAGTGGGTGGAAACAGAGATTATGCCTTTTTCCGATTCGATTGCCCCCAGTGCATTGTTGAATAAATTAATCCAAATTCCTATTAATTTATTTCTGTCCGCCAGAATATTTGGCATCTCTTCCAGGTTGAGGTTAACAGTAATTAGACGATTTTTGATTTCAAAATTAACCATCGAAAGCGCATCTTGAATGGTTGTATTTAAAGAGATTTCTTCAAAGTCTGCGTGGTTTTCCTTGTGGGCGCTTTCCAGCAGACCGCTGACTATTTTGGCGGCGCGCATTCCTGCGGTTTCGATCAACTTAAGCGACTCAATGGTATCTTCGTCTGCGTTTTTTAAATCGCGCAGCATTAGTTGTGTGTTGGCAATAATTGTTGCCAGCGGGTTGTTGATCTCATGCGCAATGCTTGCCGCCAGCTGCCCAATGGATGCCATTTTTTCAGATTGAATCAGACCGGCTTCCAGCACCCATTTTTCGGTGATGTCTTCATCAAAGATAATGGCTCGGTTAATTAAATGATTGTTTTCCCGAATGGGGATGGTTGTAATTTCCCAATGGGTGAATGCCTCTTTGGGACCCCATTCTCTAAAATTGCGAACAGTTGGAATGCCGTTAAACGTCTCTGCAACACGGCAGAGCGGGCAGGGGGTTGAATTTCCAAATAGTTTTTCATAGCACTTTCCGCCGACAAGCTCGTTGGGTTCCATGCCTATTCGGTTACTGCGGCGGCTGTTAATTGCCAGAATGGTATATGATCGGTCTATGATGTAAACGCAGGTTGGAATATTGTCAAAAAAAGTTCGCAGTGTGTTTCGTGAATTGAGAATTTCCCATTGCCCTGCCTCCAATGCGGCTTTGCTGACCGTTAATTGGCGGGTATGTTCTATTGCAAAAAGGGCATTCGCCAGCCCCTTAACCATCAACTTGAGGAAGCGTGTTCGGCGATCATCTTTTTTGAAATCCAGCAGGGGATTAACAAAAATGATGGCTCCCAAAAATGAGGTGTTGATGCTTAGTGGCGCCAAAATTATATTTTGAATGGGATATATATTTATGCCATGCAGCGCAGGCTCCAGATCGCCGCCTAGGTTGGCGCTGTTATTAATTATAGTGATGGTTGGCGTCATGGAACTGATAAGGTTGCTGTTTTTGATGAGAAAAACCTCTTCAGATTCCCAGACGGGTCCTGTCCCTAATATTTTTTTGGTTGCCAAGCTGGGGTTTTCAGCATCAAATAAGATTAATGCAGCAACATCTGCTTCTACATAGTCGCAGATGTTGCTGATGGTATTTAATTGCATGGCGTTTTGATCTCTGTATTTGTTCTGTTCGTCTACAAATGATTCATAAAATTTAATTTCAATTGAGTTGTATAAAGTTTGCTGCATGTAACGGTTTAGGCGCGCCATGTTTTGAACGCGCAGCCGCAATTCTTGTGCGTCAAAAGGTTTGGCAACAAAATCGTCTGCCCCTGCTTTTATACCCGCCATGCGCGATTCGCGGTCGTCTAGGGCGGTAACTAATATGATTGGAATATTTGCCAGGTTGGGGATTGCGCGTATTTTCTCACAGGTTTCAAACCCATTCATCCCCGGCATCATTACATCCAGCAGAATAAGATTGGGTTGAAATTTATTTGCCATTAAAATTGCCTCTGCGCCATTTTCGGCAAACTGTAGTTCGTATTTATCCGCTGATAACAGGGCTTCCATGGTCACTCTTGCGCTTGATTCGTCATCAACAATTAATATTTTGGGTTGGCTGGACATGTTTGTTTTTTCCCATCGGGAATGTTTTGGGGTTAAAGGTTTGTTCTTTGCATAGCAGACCACCGCCATATATGGCGGTGGCGTTTTGGTTTGGTTATTTACGCGCTATTCATCGGTTTGTATGGTGTAGCCGTATCCCTGTACTGTTTTTATAAATACCGGGTTTTTGGGGTCTTCTTCAATTGCTTCTCGAATATTTTTAATGTGAACGCGAACCAAATCTGCGCTGCCCGTATCTGATGGGTAATCCCAAACTTCATCGAGCAGCAGCGCGGGGGAGAAGATTTTGTTGGGGTGTGTCATCAAATGATAGAGCAGTGTGTATTGTACGGGCGTAAGTCGGAATTTGCCTTTCTTGGCGCTGCTAAATTCATATGTGCGTGTGTTTAATGAATACTCGCCAATTCGGATCACAGGGTCTACTTCAGCCTGATCAAGGGGCTGGGTTTTGCGATCTGTGCCTTTGGAGTTTTTGGCTGTCGTTTGATCTACCTGTTGATTGCCGCGTGTTGTGCGGCGTAAAATTGCTTTTACCCTCAGCAGCAATTCGTCCAGGTTGAAAGGTTTGGTTAAATAATCATCTGCGCCAACACTTAAGCCCACAATTTTATCTTCCACTTTGCCCTTTGCCGTTAGGAAGATGATGGGAACTTCTTTGAGAAATGCGTCTTCCCTCATTTCTTTGCAGACTGTGTAGCCGTCCATACCCGGCATCATTACGTCTAGTAAAACCAAATCTGGTATTTTGCGGCGGGCGGCGCGTAACCCAGCCACGCCGGTGTTTGTCACTTGTATGTGATACTAATTTCCGCGCAGGCAGCGTTCAATGGTTCTCGCCACGATGGTATCATCTTCGATGATTAGTCTATTAAATGTATCCATGGCTCCAGACCTTTTTATAAGTTATGGTAATTTTGTGGCGTTTTTGGTAAGTATACTCCAGTGGATTATTTTTTATTCTCGCTGCTTTTCAGCAATGATCCACGCATTAAATTCCCCCGTTTCGATGTGAACACGGGCATTGGGGTAATGAAATAAGGCGGCAATGTGCGGCGGCGATAGGAAATGACTGCGCATGAGCGCTAATTTTTCAGCCAGTGCAAGCATCTTTACACCAAAGAGTCGCAAGTCGGGTTCTTCGATGACCAGCCTTCCGCCAGGCGCAAGAGTCCGCCATAGTTCATCTACCGTGCCGCGTTGATTGTAAACATGATGCAGGGCATCTACCATAATAATGCGCGCAAAGGTTTCATCGCCGAAGGGTAGTTTTTCGGTATGCGTACAGACCGGGCGCAAGCCGTTTTTTTGACGGGTTTCAGATAACATTTTACAAGAGAGGTCTGCCACGATAATTGGGTGGGCTTTACCGTTCATAAACTGCGCCACCCGCCCGGTGCCGCCGCCTGCATCAAGCAGTGCGCCAGAAGTGGGCAGGTCTGCCAGCGCCCAAATTTCCTGTGGGTTTTTGGGTGGGATAAATTTTTCGTAGAGCGGGGCAAGAAAATCAAAATGGTCAAAAATGGGCATAGTGAGTCTCCGTTGGGTTGGGCGGGAGTATAACCTACCTTCTTCGCTAAAAACTGCTTCTTGATTCCCGCCTCTTTTTTGGTATGAAGTTTTACGTCTGCTGGTCTGCCCGCCATTGTCGGAATTCCGAAAGGCAGAATGCCGTTGGGGTTCACGCTGACAGGTTTTATTTTTTGTCTTCGCGGTTCAATTGGAGCGCATGGACATTGCCTTCGTGTTTGCCTGGCTCTATTCTGGCGCAATTATTTTGATCACACGTTCGCGCTGCCCGAACTCAGTCAGAAAACTAAAAAGCATGGGCGGGATAAACCCCGCCCACGCTTTTTGGTTAATTCTTATAAACTGATTGAGGCTTCGATCATTTCTGTTTTGGCATTTGTCACAAAGGAAAAGCCTGTCTTTTCACACAGAACTTTCATGGTTTCATTTTCTTTGGACATGACCGCAATAATACGGGCAACTTTTTCTCGTTTGGCAACGGCAATCAGGCGGTTGATTAATTCCAAGCCAATGCCTTCGCCCTGGAATTTATCACTGACCAGAATGCTCATGCGGGCTTCTTCATCATCGCCACGGAATTTGCTCAAGCGTCCAACAGCCGAAATCATGCGCTCGTCATTCTGCTTCACTTCAACTACCAACGCAATTTCGCGCGCATAATCGCTGTGGCAGACGCGCGAGAGGCGTTCATGGGTTACGCGCTGGCTGAGCAACATGGGCGAGAGGTATCGCAGGTAGACCGAGCGGTCAGACAGCGTCTCGTGAAAACGCTGCATCAGCGGTTCGTCTTCCGCGCGGATCGGGCGAATAATGACCGGCAGACCTTTCTTGGTTGTCCATTCACTAACGTAGCGATTGGGGTAAGGGCGAATGGCAAGTTTGGGTAATTCTTTTTCGGTTATGTGGGCGGGGTGCAGTACGACGCGTCCGTCTAGCGCCATTAGCCCATCGGGTGAGGCAATTAAGGGGTTGATGTCTAATTCTTTAATCCAGCGTTGTTCCACAACCAATTGGCTGAAGCGCACCAGTAATTTTTCGAGCGCATCCAAATCTACGGGCTTGCGTCCGCGTACACCTTTGAGGGCGGTGTAAATTTTAGTGCGTTCGATCATGCGGCGGGCAAGGGTGGTGTTGAGCGGTGGCAGCGCCAGTGCGCGATCTTTGAAGACCTCAACCAACTGACCGCCAGTTCCAAAGAGCAGCACGGGTCCAAATTGCGGGTCAATGCTGGAGCCGATGATGAGTTCATAGCCTTCAACTTTGACCATCGGTTGAACGGTTACGCCCAGAAAATGTTCGGCGCCCGCCAATTTGCTGACTGAGTTTTGAATCGACTCAAATGCGGCTTCGACTGCGGCGGCGTCTTGCAAATTTAAGATCACACCGCCGACATCGGTTTTGTGGGTGATGGTTTCGGAGTGAAGTTTGACCACAACGGGGAAGCCTAGTTCGGCTGCCATTTGTCCGGCTTCTTTGGCGTTGGCGGCTATTAGCGTGGGGGTGGTGGGAATGCCGTAGGCAGCCAATAGTTGCTTGGATTCTGCTTCCGTTAGTAAATCGCGCCCTGTTTCGCGCACATGATCAATAATGGCTTTTGCCTTCTCGCGGTCTGGTCCGGCGCCTTCATCGTCTGGCAGGCTGGGGGTTTCGTAGAGCGTGTTAAGGTTGGATGTGGATTGCCACATGTAGGTGAAGGCTTGCGCGGCATCGTCGGGGTATTCAAAGGTGGGAATGCCTGCCTTATTAAGAATTGCTTCGCCCGCGGCAACTTCCTTTCCGCCCGACCAGGAAGCCAAAATGGGCTTGTCGTAGGTTTTTGCGTAGGCTTTGAGCGCCTCGGCGGTGGCGGTGGGGTCTGTCATGGCTTGCGGGGTCAAAATGACCAGTAGACCATCGCTGTTGGGGTCTTGCGCTGCAACTTCGAGAGATTTCGCATAGCGGTCTGGGCTGGCATCTCCGATTATGTCAATTGGGTTGTTGTGACTCCAAGATGCCGGCAAGAATTCGCTTAATTTGTCCATTGTTTCTTGTGAGACCTCAGCCAACTCTCCGCCGGTGGTTAGCAGGGTGTCGGTGGCGAGTACGCCAGGTCCGCCGGCATTGGTTAGGATGGTCAGGCGCGGACCTTTGGGGCGCGGCTGGCGACCCAGCACTTCTGCCATGGAGAAGATTTCACTAATTCGTTCCACCCGCAACACACCCGCGCGGCGGAAGGCGGCTTCCAAGACTTCGTCTGAGCCGGTTAGTGAGCCGGTGTGCGATGCGGCAGCGCGGGCGGCGCCTTCGGTACGACCAGGTTTAATGACGATGATCGGTTTGGTGAGGGCAACTTCGCGCGCGGCAGAGATAAATGAGCGCGCATCGCCGATGGTTTCCATGTAAATGACAATACTTTCGGTGTGCGGGTCATCGCCCAGGTAGTAGATCAAATCACCCCAGTCTACGTCCAGCATGGAGCCAACCGAAACGAAGTGTGAGAAGCCGACATCTTCTTTGAACGACCAATCGAGTACCGAGGTGCAGAGCGCGCCCGACTGGCTAATAAATGCCACATTTCCTTTGCGTGCCATGCCGGCGGCAAAGGTGGCGTTAATGCCGCTGATGGGGCTCATCACACCGAGGCAGTTGGGTCCCACAATGCGCATATTGCCTTTGCGGGCATTTTCGAGCATTCGTCTTTCCAATTCCACGCCTTCAGGACCGGTTTCTTTGAACCCTGCCGAAATGACAATGGCGCCTTTTACTCCGGCTTCCACGCATTCGGTGATTAAATCGGGGATGCCGATCGAAGGGGTGACAATGACCGCCAGGTCAACTTGATCTGGTACGTCTTTAATGCTGGGGTAGGCTTTGATTCCCAACAGGCTGGGTCGCTTGGGGTTGATTGGAAAGACGGCGCCGCCAAATGGGCTGCTGATTAAATTCCACAAAATGGTGCGCCCAACGCTGCCTTCCTTTTCTGTTGCGCCAATTACAGCCACATTTTTGGGGGCAAAAATGCTCTTCAGCGGGCTTCCTGTGTATTGGTAAATATCTTGTGAAGGGTCAAGGCGTGACCATTCTTCTGCTTTTGGGGGAGTGGGGAGTGTCATAATTTTCCTTTTGGTGTGCCGCTTTGCGGCTGAAATAATGATTACAGTTTGGTTTGTGAAAGTAAGCACAAAACTGTTTTATTATAAGACGAAATAATAAGCCATTGCGCTCAATCTGTCACTTATTTTATATGTGAAATGTCTTAAATTATTTTTTATAAGGCAAATCTCAAACCGCTGCAACATTGTTCTGCTTTAACTTGAACAGTTACCCCGTCAACGCCATTGCTAAATTTGATTCTGCGGACGAACTGGAGTGCGCCAAAGCCATTGACCCGTATCTACAAGTAAAGACCTGGGTGCGGAACCTTGCTCACGACACCTGGGCATTTTGCCTGCCGCTTTTCAATGCTTATTCTGCTACATTTTGCAGGTGTATTAATCGCGGGTGTTTGGCGTAATATCCACGACTGCGCTCTGGCAGCATGATGGCAATGCGGCACATGATCTCGTCGGTATATTCCTGTAATACTTCTTCACGATTTTCCCTGGGAAACGGTGGAAGCATAAAAGATTTTCCCGCCTTAACTTTTATGTGTGTGCGCCGAAAATGCTTGAGGTTGCTCAAAAAGAGTCGGTCTTCTGTGCCAGAGATGGCAACAGGCACAATCTGCCAGCCCATTTTGGAAGCAAGATAAGCCACGCCAGATTTTCCTTGTGCCATTTTTTCATCGCGTGCGCGTGTGCCTTCGGGGGCAATCACCAGCGTTTGTCCTTCTTCCATCCGTTTAATGATTTGGCGCATGGCTTTTAGATCTGGCTGAAAGCGATTAATAAAAATAAAATTAAGGTGTTTTGCCAGCCAGCGTAATAACGGGCTTTGCTCCCATTTTTCGGCAACGGGAATAAAAAGATTCCAATCATTCAAAGCGTAATATGCCATGGGGGCGTCTAAAATTCCCAGGTGATTTACGGCAATCACAAACCCGCCCTGCTGCGGCAGATTTTCATAACCGGAGACATCTATTGTGGTAATTATTTTTAGTACCGCATGAATCAGCCAGCGTAGAAATTTTTTCATAGGTTAATTTTACACAGTTTGTAACTGGGGAGAAAGCCGTGTTTATATTTATAAATAGACCTTCCAGCTTGTTTTGCGTTTTTTACACAAAACTTCGCCAGAAGGTCTGTTTTCTTCAATCGCCCATTTGTATTGATGGGAAAGTAGATTTAAACGGGTAAGCCTATTTCTCTTCGTCTTTCTTGCCGCGTTCTACGCTAAGACCGGGGGCGCCTTCAGCTGCTGCGCCTTCTTCAGCGGTTTCTTCCTTGGCAAGCGTGGCAATAATGACAATGTCGTCAGCCTCGCCCAGCACTAAAACATTCTCCGGCAAAGGAATATCGCAGACGCGAATGTTGTTGCCAATTTCTTGCAGGGAAGAAATATCAACGACGATACGCTCAGGCAGGTCGGCGGGGAGACATTCAACTTCAAAGGCATCCATGCGCCGCACAAGCACTGCGCTGTAGTTTTTGACTGCGGAAGAAACGCCCGTGAATGTGAGGCGTACTTTTGTGCGAATCTTTTCGGTAAGGTCAAGAGCAAGAAAGTCAATATGAGTCAAAACGCCTTTAATGTAGTCGCGTTGTTTTTCACGCACCAGCGCGGCGTATTCCACACCTTCCACGTCAATTGTTACCAGGGTGGAGGATGTTAATTTGGAGAATGCCAGACCGGTTGAGTGGGAATCTAGTGAAATGGAAATAGGCTCAACATGACGACCATAAATTACGGCGGGCAACTGCCCAGCGCGCCGCAATGCCTTTACTTGCTTGCCTGTTACATCTCGTTTTACTGCTTTTAATACGATTTTATCCATCTTTACTCCTTGGGCGCCTCTCACCGTGTTAACGGTTACCTTCACCCTGTGATATGAATTTCTGAAAAGCGACCGCGTCGCTAAACATTTAAATTATTTTCGGTTAAATAAGCTGCGCCCCAATCGCAGCGCCAGCCCTGCAAACAACCCGCCGACCAACCCGACAATTAATGCGCCGCGTGTATCTAACATGGTTGTAACATTGCCTTGCACATTGCGAGATAAAAGGATGACAGACTTAATGCGCTCTGCACGCACTTGCTGTGCGGCAATTATTAAAGCGGATGCATTGCCGAATTCAACATTTTTTGCGGCAACCAAGCCTGCGGAGCCATTCATAGCGATGGTTTCAGCCCGCGCCGCGCCTAGCAGCCCCTCTTGCATGGTTAGCGCATCGGCTTGTGCAAATAGGAAGGCAGATTGGCGGGCTTGAACATGGTTGGCATTTAATTTGAATGCCGCGCTTTGATTCAATTCCAAATCTTGGGCATGAATCACCTGCGCCGAACTTTGGTGCATTCGCACCAATTCCGCATTGACCACTTCCACCCCTACCTGCGATAGATTATTTACTTGCGGTTGGTCGTTTTCAGGCTGTTCAATTAATTTGGGCATTTCTGGCTCTTGGCAGAAAATAAGCCCCCTTGCGGAGGCAAAGAATTAACAACGGCTCAGATTGTATACTTGGGCAGATGTTTCGTCAAGGCTATGTTGAAAATGGAGGAGGAGGGCTTGCTTTCTTGCGCGCGCGGTTTATGCACCCCAACTTATTTGTCATTATTTTTGCGCACCCTGTAACATTTTGTGGTACAAGTGCGTCTAAATTGTAAATTATATAATTTTGATTCTGTGTCTTATCACATGGGTAAACGATGCAGAAAATATGGAGCAAACTGATGAACTACGTCTTCGGTCCTGTCCCTTCACGCCGTTTAGGTCAATCTCTGGGAATTGACACCATTCCGCTAAAAACCTGCAACTGGAACTGTGTTTACTGCCAGTTGGGGCGTACCCTGCCGCTTACAAATGAGCGGCGCGAATATATTTTGCGCGAAGAAATTATGGCGGAAGTAAAATCTGCTTTGGAATCGCACAAAGTCGGCGAAATTGACTGGATCACTTTTGTTGGCTCTGGCGAACCCACCTTGCACAAAGACATGGGCTGGCTCATTCGTCAGGTAAAAGCGCAGACAACCATTCCAGTGGCAGTCATTACAAATGGCACACTATTGCATCTGCCCGAAGTGCGAGAAGAACTCTCTGCCGCAGATGCAGTGCTGCCCACGTTGGATGCGGGCAATGCGGCGCTCTATCGCAAAATTAATCGTCCTCATCCCGATGTGACTTTTGAGCGCCATGTGAATGGGCTAATTGCCTTTCGTAAACAATATCACGGCAAATTATGGGTAGAGGTGATGTTGGTGCGGAATTTAAACGACACAGAAGAGGCTCTAATTGAAATTGCATCCACGCTCAAACGCATTCAACCAGATGAAGTACACATCATTTTGCCCACGCGCCCGCCGGTGGAAACCTGGGTTCAACCACCTGATGAAGAAGGAATATTGCGAGCGCGCGCCATTCTGGGCAATGTTGCCAGCGTAATTCACTCTGCCAGCGGAACCTTCGACCTGAGCGGATTCACCTCGCTGGTAGATGCAGTGGTCAGCATTGTTACCCGTCACCCCATGCGTGAAGACGAATTGGTAACTACGTTAAATCGCTGGCCCCCCGTTGATGTAAATAAAACTTTAAAGGAACTTGAAGAAAGCGGTAAAGCCCAGGTAGTAGAACGGTATGGCTGCCGTTTCTGGAGCGCATCACCCGCGCACTACCCAGAAGAGGCGCAAAGCCAGCGCACAGCGCCAAAACATACCGTTTAAAATTTGATTCTCCCCTTTATGATGGTTGAAATACGCTGACAACTTCAGGGTCGTTTTGATACTTTAATAGCCGCAGACCTTCGAGCCGCAAAACTTCAGGGTACAGCGCCTTATAGATATTGCAATTTGGTGATTTAACATCATAGCGCCCCGTTGCGCGATAAGTTGTAAGAGGGCAGCCGCCTGCGCACCAATATTTCCATTCACAGGTCTGGCAGCCTTCTTTTTCTTTAACAGACAAGTTTGAAATTCCAGTTTGATCGGCACGAATGACGGCAAGCGGGTCTTCTGCATGAACATCTGTAATTGGTTTTTGAATATGCATTTGGCATTTGGCAGCCTGCCCCATTGAATTAAACACGAGGTAATTTTGCCCTACACCGCAGGTGTGTGTGTGCGGCGTTGAAAAATCGGCACGGTCTATTAACCCCGCTAAAAAACTTTGGCGCGGCATTTTTTGTTCGATCACCTTAAATGCCGCCAGCATACCGCGAATCATCTTGCGCTCATCCAATTGCAGGTCACCTGATAAAGCAGAAAGGTCATTGGGGCGGTAGAAGTTTAAATTATATGGAAGGTTACGCGCTAAAATCCAGTGCAGAAGATCTGGCAGCCCTTCTACATTATGACCGCCAACGGTAACGGAAATATTGGGTGGCAGCCCGTGTAAAATGGCAAGGTCTATCGCGGCGGCTACATCGGCAAAAGACCCGCGCCCGCTTTGGTAGGGGCGCAAGTTATCGTGATGCTGCCCCAGCCCATCGAGGGAGATCATCAACCGCAGGTCAAGTTTTTTTAAGGTCGTAATCATTTCGGCGGTGAGCAGTGTGCCGTTGCTGAGCACAATTCCGTCCAGTTGTAACCCGTGCCATTCTGCCAATTGCTGTGCGTATGAGTGTAATTCTTGCAGCAGAGAAAAACGCAACAGAGGTTCGCCGCCCGCGTATTTTAGTTTAATCTGCTTAAATCCGTTCACAACCGCAGAGCGAAAAACAGCGTCCAGCACAGCGCGTCCTGTTTTAAGTGATATATCTTGGTGGGCGTGGGGAAGGTAGCAATAAGAACAGCGCAAGTTACAGC
The DNA here is from genome assembly GCA_020721605.1 of Anaerolinea thermophila. Classification (GTDB taxonomy): domain Bacteria; phylum Chloroflexota; class Anaerolineae; order Anaerolineales; family Villigracilaceae; genus Villigracilis. Next base: position 19,115 of record DYML01000007.1, on the reverse strand, counting down.
GATCGGTTAGATGAAGCCATGCGCCAAGCATGTTTGGCGTGGGGTGAAGTTGAATTTCAGAATCAACATTCGGCGCTGTTAATAAACCAATGCCGATCATTTGATTGACGATTTGAGACTGGTCGGCGGGTTTAATTGGTCGTGGGGGAGAAAACGCTTTCAGCAATTCTTTTGCCGAAGAATTGATTAACATCATGCCGTTTCCAATGTTCGGGTTAAATGCCATTTCATATTCAGGGGTTATTTTTTGATAGTACAAGTTAGAGATGCCAAGAAAAGTCCCTGAATTGAGAGCCGGCAAAATTGCAGAAGTGCTTTCGGCGCAGGCGCAGTCACATTGTTCGCCTTTGGGTTGCGGGCTGGCGGAATTTGCCATTAATACTTTTATTGGGTTTCTGCTCATTATTTTCTCCCGTTTAACCCTTCTTGTGTTTAAGGCGTTGGTGAGATGGGGTTTCATTTTAGTCCTCAAACCAATAATCCAAAGCGATTTTTTAACAATTGTTCAAAGGCTCTCTGCTCTTCTGCTATGTGATAGTTAATATGAGTTTGCTTCATGCTTTCTACAATCCAACGCATTTCCTCGGTGTTGAGTTGCCCCAGGCGTTCATACACTTTGTCTCGTCCTTTGGCAAAATCGCGGAAGTCTTTGCCGTACAAACTATTATATGCCATGGAAAGTGTCCAGTTGTGGGCTGCTTGCCGCAGTTTTTGTTCTGCCATATTTTTTTCTTTTAATCCATTAACCTGCTTGTATTCATCAAAATGAATCATTCCCAGCAGTACATTGGTTTTGCCCAGTTGCACCCAATTCCAGGAGGTTGGCGCCTGGCTTTCATCTACACCGTGTGCAGTTGTGTACAGATGCTCATCTCCCAGGTAACTACGCACTCTGGATCGCAGTACATTTTTTGCGCTTTCAATATCGCCCACATAATAATAAAGCCAAGCTAAATTGACGAGGGCATCTATGGCGCGGTATTCGTAGCCGCCTTCTTGGGCAACAGAGACAGCAGATTCGTACGCGGCGCGGCATTTTTCAACTTTGTCCAGTAATTCAAAATTACGAAGCGGTAAATGTCGCGCCCATTCTCGGTAGACACAGCCAACTTCAATATAAGCCTCTGTCAGGCGCAATGGTTCAAGGACTTGTTTGCTAAAAATCCCAACGGCTTCTTCGGCGCGGGCGGCGGCTAAGCGCAAGTGGTCTATGGTTTGTTCGTAGTTTAATAAATCGCCGTTGGTTATTCTACGCAGAGATTCTGCGAGGGCGTGACAAGCCAGACCTGTTCCACGCGCATCTTCCATTCCGCGAAAGATTTTTAGCGCCTGCTCGCAGCGAAAGCGCGCTTTTTCGGGGGCACCAGCCCGCGTTTCAATTAAGCCCAGGGTGTTTAGGCTAAAGGCAACCAGATAGCGCCTGCCCAATTTGCGCCGCAGATTTAATGCGTCGTTACAATGCACAAGCGCGGATTCAAACGCCCCCATTTCCGCTTCTGCCCACGAGAGGTCATTTAGGTTGGTGGCTGCTTCAAGTTTGAAGTTCAGGTTGCGCCAGATGGGCAGCCCCAGCAAGTATTTATCCACTGCCTGCTTAAATTCGCCTTTCATTCGATATAAATAGCCTTGCCAATAAATAGCGTAGGCTCTTAAGAAACTGATGCGCCACTGATCTAGGCTGGTTTCAGAAGGCAGGCGGTCTGACTTTGTTAAAATCTCATGTAGCAGTTCTTGCGCCTTCTCGTTTTGCTTTCCGGTATATATTAAAATCTGCGCTTCCCATATTTTTAAATTTAAGTCGGCGTAACTTCCTGCTTGCAACAGGTCGGCGCAAGTTTCACGAAAGCGCGTAATTTGGCGCTGTGCTTCCATATAATCATCATCCGCCAGGCTAATTTTTATCCATCGAACTCCTATGTCTGACTCAATGTCATTCAGAGGCAGTGAAGATTGGCTGCCGGGTTTATTGGCAAAGCGAAGTAATTCGTCACGCAATAAGAGCCACAGGTTTAAATCGCGGCTTTGAAAAGACTCTTCAGCGTATTGAGAATACAGTCTAAAACCTTCCAGCACATTTGCCTGCAATGTGTAATATACCTGTTCTACTTGATACGCCTGTAAAAGAGCGCGTGCTCTGCGCATTTTCTCTTCTTCGGGCGCAATGTTGCTTTGCTCTGGCTGCGCTAATTTGTCTGATGTAATTTCTCCTATTAGTTGCAGGTTTCTTTCCATCTCTTCAATTTTGGCGCGAGCCTGACCAATTTTCCATTCATAAAATGCGAGGATGTCTTTATATGTTTTGTTTCGTTTCACAAGTTCGTTTGGTTCTTTGTGAATTTTCTCCATTAAGGCATACATTTCGTCTTGAAGAAAAACCAGGTCATCTGCCGCGCGAATTTTTACAAAGGATAGCCGCCGTTCCCACTGGCGCAAGGCGTGGATGTTATTTTGGGCATTATTAATCTCTTCTTCAGTTGGTTCGTGGTGATGAAGAACCCAGGCAAGAAGTTCGGCGCCCATGCCTTTTGTTGCCCACGAAAGCGCCTCAACAACCTGATCTAATGGGCGCCAATCCTCTTGAATGGTCTGCACGATCAGGTCGCGCAGTTCTTCACGAAAAATTTCCGGGCTTCGGTCTGTCAAGGATGGAATTTCTTTTGCAATGGCGAGGTAGTCAATTAATAGAGCAAGGACAAACGGCTCTCCGCCGGTAAGGTGATGAATTGCCCGCAATGTTTGTTCTGGAATACTTTCAATACGCTTTGCGCTTTGCGCATTTTCAGCGCGAACCGCTTCGGTGACTACTTTAAAATACTCAAATGTTTCGTCTTCACTAAAACCAGGCAGGGGGTACTCCAGCACCTTTGAGACGGTCTTTGTCAATTCTGCCATCAATTGTTTGGATGTGTCTTCTGGTCGTCCTGCAATTAATACCACTGCGTTGCGAATTTTATTAAGAAATCCCTGTGTGAGCCAGCGTGCCACGCCAATGGGGTGATCTGCCAGACCCAGCGCTTTTTGAACTCGGTCGGTCTCATAGGTTAGAACTTCGGCTGTGTCAAAGACCAAAACAATCTTGGCGTATTTTCCGCCCAGTTCATTCAATTCTTCCAAAAAGACATCTTCCATTTCTTTACGCAGGCGTTGAATGGGCTGTATTTCTCCTTTTTGATATTTCATGTGTGTGAGTTCCGCTCGTTTTTTAGGGTAGCGGGTAAACAATTTTGATTGTGGGTCCAGCGCATCTACAATTTCGGCAATCAAGCCCTCTTCACTATGCGTATGCGTGTGATACAAATCTATAAGGTGTTGAACGCTGATCAGTTTGGTTGTCTTTTTTGATTTGCTTTTATTTGCCGTGTTCCAATGTTTTAATACTTCCTCAAGCAGGCGGGTCTTTCCCATGCCGCCTCGTGCAGTGATATAGATGATCTGGGTTTGGTCACTTTTATCTTCAATGGCTCTATTGATAATGCCGAGGATTTCTTTGCGCCCCACCAGGCTGGGGGTTGCGCGGGCGCTCGCGTATTCCATTCCATGCTCTTGTTTTTTCATTGGTCATCCCTCGCTTGGAGATTAAGACAATCGTACCCCATAGATTGCAGGCACTGCCGATGATATATTGCTTTTTGTCTGTACAGTTGCGAATTTAATTCCTCGCCCCACTTTTGATACATTTGATACGCGGTGCAATGTAACTGCTTCCATAAGTTTACATCTTGCAGCTGCAATTCCAACTCAAATATTTTACGTGTTGGTTCTTCCATCACCCAGCTTCTTTTTTCTTTATCCCAATTAATTAAACCGCCTGGTCCAATTCGAGCCTGTCTGAGATTGGTAAATACTTCTCTAATTCGAATCTCGTCCCATTGCCCGCCCAACGCCGGGTGATTTTCAAGTAAGGGCGCAACATCTTCGGGGTGAAAATCGGACAAAATGCAAATGGCTTCCACTATGAAATGAAATGGCTTTTCAATTTTTTGCTTAATATCAATCAATAAAAATTGAATGGCTTGCAGGTCATCCAAAATATCCAAAGGTTCTCCAGATACCAGCCCAGCCAACCTTTTGTTATTTCCAGGAACTCCCCCGCCTAATTTTCTAATTTTGCCCGCGATGCGCACTAATTTTGGATTGAGTTTTTCCAACTGTCTGGTTGTATTTTTTTCGTCAAAGACAGCGAGTTTGAATATATTCTCCGGTCCGGGGCGTAGAGAAAAAACATTTAGCGCTGCGGGTTCTCTGCCTGCGGTAATGAGCATAACGCGCTTGCTGTTTTCGAGCAGATTTTCCAATAAATGTTCTTCAATTGACTGCAATACTTCTTTTTGATGGATGTCCATTTCATCTAAAAGAAGAACAACAACATGCTCTTCAGCATATTCGTTAATACGCTTTGTAATATCGGCGCCAAATTTAAGTAATGTTCTTCCGCTTTTGTTTAAAACTATTTTTTTTTGATTTTTATAAAATTCTTCGCAGACTGCCAATAGAAAATTTTCTATAAATTCTCCGTCTTTTTTTCTAAGCGGGTAGGACTTGATCAATATGGGAATGGATTGCGGGAGAGAATTGACAAATTGATAACACTCCTCAAGCAGGCAACTTTTGCCTATTCCCGATGGTCCAACCAAGTGAAAGACCCTTTCTTTTGGGGCAAAAGGGTCGCCTCGCGCCAGCCTAACAATTTTATCTTTTATGTGCTTAAGTTCTTCTTCGCGGTTTACAAACTCATCAGAACTGAAAGTAGCCATTGAAAACGCTCCCCACGCCAGTGATGTGAGCAACTGCAACCTTAACCCAGTCGCCAAAACCAGATTGTCCGCCGATCAAAATCGGCTTGGTACATTATTTTTTCGCAGAATACTCGCTGCGAATCCATTTGCGCACGGCTTGCAGGTCTTGCGGGGTAAGTTTGGCTTGCGGCTGTTCATGCCGAACATGGTGGGTGAACAACCAATCTACAGACCGAATTAGGCTGCGCGGGCTTATTTTTTTTAGCCTGCAAAAATCGGTGATTATTACTTCTTCTGGTGAATGTCCAGAGGCGCGCAGGGCGCGGTCGCTGATGGCTGTTAGGCTGTCAAACTTGCCGTCGCTGGCATCTTGTAATCTTTTTTGAATTACTTTGCCAAGCGCTTTTGCGTTCCATTTAATGATAGTGATTTTGCTCATCGAAGTCAATAGATGAAAACCTGGGTCTGCCATCACTGCGGAATACATTTGATCGGGCAAAAAATATTTTGGGTAAATATGCTCCTGCTGCCAACGCGGCGCATTATTTAACAGCCAGGAAATTGTACCAAGTGTGCACTGGGGGTTGTTTGCGGTTTCAAAGAATGCGTCTACGCCATCAATCAAAAGATAAACAGATTCGAACTTTAGTTGGTTGAGAATCAGGTCAAATAGGATATTAAATCTTTTTTCAATTTTCGGTTTACGCCCAGTCGGAGGGGGGGAGTGGTTTAATTTTTTATAAAGATATTTAATATCTTCCATGCCTGGCGGGTTGGGCAATGAACGGGCAGTAGGATCAAATGCGGCGAGAATGGGTTCGAGGCTCTTTGCTTTGTTTATTTGGTTAAGATAATAGGCAAGTGGAAAATCCAAGCCCCAGGATAAATTTTGGAGAAAATTTTGGCGAAGCGCCAGGGGCATTTCTTCAAGCAAGTATGGGTGATAAACCAGGTACAAGAGCAATTCCTGGCAGGCAAAGCGCAACAGGTCTGTGCGCTGGGTCTTTTCCAATTGATAGTTATCTTGACCTTGAACAGCGGGCGCAGTGGGCTGGTAAATGACAGGGAATATTTTGTGACCCTGCCTGCCCGCACGGCAATCCCCCGCCAGCCGCACGCGAAATGCGGTCTTGCCGCCTCCGGCGGGCGCAAATATGAAAGATGGCTGGTCGCCGCTCACATTTGCAAATTGATCGTGATCTACCAGGTAATTGGGAATCAGCGGGTCTTTTCCGGCATCTATGTATTCAAAAGGGTTTAAATTCAATCCCATGCGGGAAAGCCAGTTAGAGAGCGCGGTTTCTGGCAGGATGGATTTTTTTTGTTCTTTGCTCATTATTTTTATCTCGTCCATGTCAAAGACCATTCAAGCCGCGCCAAAATCACAGTGCAAATAAAATATAAACAGCGCCCGTTTTAACAGGGTCTTAAGATTGCATCATTGTAGCGAAAAAAACTCTTGTGGGTCTTTTATGTATCTTGCGCCCAACCAACAACAAACTAACATGGTTTATTCGTAAAATGCCTGAAGGGAAAGGCGGTAGCCCAGGTTTTTCTTCATGGTAATAAAGACAGGTTCTTTGGGCAATGGTTCTATGGATTTGCGCAAACGGTGAATGGCTGTGTTTACGAGGTCGTCATATTCTTTTGGAAGATCGTCCTGTGCGCTTATTTCTTTGCTCTGCTTATTTACATTAAATGGCAGATATGCCTTGTTGTAAATTTCGCGTTTGGTGCAATATTGATTTTCGTTTTTATACAAGTAAGAAAAAATTGCCATCTCTTCTTGCGAAAGTGTTTGTGGGGCGTTTTGCCCAACCACAATTTGATTTAAGTCCGGGTAAAACCTTAATTGCAAAGAGGATCGTTTTCGGGCTGCGATCCATTCATCTTTTTGCAGCATACGCAGCCCCTCTGTTTGATAAATTTCCCAAACGGTGGCAAATATGGGGCGGAAATATTCCAGCCAGCCGCGCGGCGAAAGTCCGCTACATGCGGTAAGCCAGGTAAATAAGTCATCGGCAGCGTAGATCTGCGCTACGCTGGCTTCGGTGTCTTGTAAGGCAAACCGCAGGCGTTTCTCAATCATCTGCTGCAAATGTTTCTTTTCCCATGAAACCCTGGAGATCATCACCCGACATTTATCTTTGGAGAGAATTTCAGAAAAGTTTCTTTCCAATTCAATGGGCAAAACCATCTTAAAATGAAAACCCTGAATTTCAAATAAGCGAAGTGTGGAGAGAATTGCGAGCAGAGCATCTACCGTGGTTTGTTTTTCGATGGCGGAAGTCCACGTTGCTCCGTCCACGATGATCCAAATTCCGCCAGAAAACCCCATGTTTTTAATGCCATTAATGAGTTGTGTTGCAAGCGTAACCAGGTCTATATTTTTGCTCATTGAAAACGGCTTCGATGCGCTGAATTGTTTTTTTATAATTTTTTGATCTTCGCCGATGGCAAATTGATGTAGAAACTGGGGGATAAAACCAGCCGCCAGACATTCCTTTTGCTGTTTTTGGGGGGCAATCATCAACCGATGTAAAGTTTGGCTGGCACAGGCAGAAAGAATATTCGAGAAGTGTGCCATAGCCAGGTCTGTGACTGAACCATGCAAATTGCAGGTTAAATTGGGCGACCAGGAAACCGGCATACATTGAATTTGATTAAGAGCATATTGAGACAAAGCCTGGCAGAGGGCAGTTTTTCCATCCCCTGTTTTTACATAAATAATACTGGAGTTAAAGTTGGTGAAGGATTCAAAATCTGGCGGGGCAACAAAGGCGTGTTGAGTTAGCCAGGGTTCAGCCTCGGCATTTTTTGTCATAAAAATTGAGAGACCTTTATCTTTGTGCATTTTTTTATAAAACCCGGCAATAGATGGCTGCGGTACGTGTGTAAATAATTTTTATCATTACTCTTGCAGGGTGGATACAACTTCATCAAATATATATTTGCTTAATTTATCGCCTTCTTGAAAGTGTTTGTCCACATAATCAAACAAGGCAATCAAGAGCCGAATGGCGAGGCGCGGCGAAGAGGACGCGGCAGATACCACCAGGCTGACCGAATCTTCAACCCCACGTTCCCAGAGAACATCAAACATTTTGATCCGTGTTTCTATTAATTCTCTTAATTGAGATTCTGTCCAGTTAATATCGCTTAGATGGTGAAATCCGTTCAGTTTTTTTAAGGCGTACTTTGCTGTCAGCGGGCAAAATATTTTGATAAAGATATTCTGTCTTGAGAGCGGCAGTGCCAGGTTTTCAATTTCTTTTACCTGACCGATCATATCGGCTTGCGGGGCGCAACTCTGAATATCCCAAAAAAAATAAATATGATCAAAGCCGTCTGGTAGAGCCAGATAAAGAAGATTTAGCATTTCATCCTTTTCCATTCTATTTGCGGGTGAATAGCCAAGGTTTGAAATATACTGAAGAACCTGCTCTGTGTCGCTAAAAAAATTTTCAAACGGGGAACTAAAAAAGTTGAGACGCAAAATGTCCATGTTTTTTGCGTAATGCAACATTAACCTCCCCATCGCAGTCTTTTGAGCAGAAGGGGCGTTGAGAAATCTTCTGGGGTTATCAGATATAAAATTAATCAGCGTGTGTGAAATTTTTTTTACCAGAAAATTTTTTGCGCTGACGCCAGGTTCAAAGGGAGCATAAACAGGGAAGACTCTTGGAAGCCGCCCGCCTGAGTTTGCCCAATTTTGACACATCTTAACGGATCGCAACGCAGAGGCTGTTTTTCCCATGCCTTCTGCGCCAAAAACAATGGAGGGAGAGGGTTCGTGGATTTGGTTAAAAACGGGATGTTGAATGGCAATTTCTGTTAATTTGTAGTCCAACTCTGCATATTCAGAGCCGAGATACAAATTGGTATGAGCGTCTGGCGTTTCACACCGATGCCCTGAAAGCCATCGTTGAATTTTCTCTGATAAATTTCTTTCCATGCCAGACCATGACAGTCGCCAGTGAAGCGAATATGCAATTTCAAGCGCTTCCTTGCCAAGTTCGTCAAATTTTTTTTGGGGCCATTTTCCCATCACATATTGCAGGTTTGAATTTTGTAAGACCTTTTTGCCGTCTTTGTCTTGTTGAAATACATCACGCAATAAAAAATAATTTCCCGGAGAAGAGGAGAAGTCTTGAATTAAGTCGGTGATGATGGAGGCTAGATCATTCCAACGCCGATAAGCCGATTTGAGAATGCCGACCTCTTGCAGAGACAATGTTTTATTTTTGCGGTCATAAATGGAGGCGAGTTCGCACAGATCATATAAAATCTGTATTTCATTTTTTTCCTCATCCTGCAGTTCGGAGACAAGTTTGCTCAGTTCTTTTAAATTTTTCACCCGCCGTCTGGCTTCGGTAAATTTTTTTCTTTTAAGATTTTCACGGATATTGGCGGATAATTTATGATACCAATTAAATTGCTCCACCAATGTTTTGTACATGATGAAATCATCATCTTGCAATTGGCTGCCGTTTCCAGTTCGCAAAAATGCGCTTATAGCGCCTTCAAAATCTTGCTGGAGAAGTTTATAAAATCTTTCTTCCTTTTTTTGTCGATCTTCGCGGAGACGGTCACGATATGTTTTGGTGTATTGAAGTATTAATGCTCCCGCGCCAGATAAAAATCCGGTTACTAATAAAATGAGGGTGCTTTTTTCATTAATTGTATTTTTTACAATTTCACGGGCAGATACCCAGCGAATGGTCTCAATTCCTATTTGGATTTTTTGTGCGCTCAAAAATAAATTTGAGTTAATGATCAAAGGGCGGCGAACAAAAAGCAAAAGGCTGTTCATTGAGTGTGAATTTGTAACCCCAATTTTTATTTGGTCTGGCTTGGTTGCGCTGCCCAGCCCGAAGGCGGTTATGGTTAAACTGTTGGTGTGAGCCTGCGCTGAGGGTTCTACGACGGTTAATCCCACGGGAATTTGTACGGTGAAAGACGCGGGAACGACTGCGTTTGATTCGCCGTGGAGTATGAAAGTAATGTATGCTGGTGTGTTTTCAACCAATACCAAGTTTGGATATTCAACTTGAAGCGTCTGACCATTGTTCAAAATAATAGAGTCAGTTTGTTTGGTGTATAAATTAAAAGGAACCACAAAGGTGACGAGAAACCACAATACAAGCGCCATCGCTGCTGTGGCGGCAACAAAAAATGCCATAAAAATAAAGGATGGCTCCAGCCAGGCGGGCGGAGTCCAAAATTTGGTATATTTCATCACGCCCCCTTTGAAATGATGTTTTCAAACATTTTTATTTGATTTTTAGTCGGCATAATTCACATCTCCCTGATGGGGATTAATGACATGAGCCTGTGGTTGGGCGGCGAATTTTAATGCGCTGTTATTCCAACTCTTAATTTATTATATAGCAGTTCAACACAATCACAAAATTTTCCATTTATTTTTTTACTGGTTAGATTTGTGTAAGATACAAGATATTTGTGCGCCAGAAATATCCAAGCAAGGCGTCTGATTTGGCTGACCGAAACCCTGTACACTGTAGTTAGTTGAGACCAGCAGTAAAAAGCATCGCAAATAGGTTGAGCCTAACGAGTCAGGGTTGCGGTACACAATGCAGTTCCGCCTGAGTCGATGGTATGAAAAAAGTCAAATTTTCAAGATCAAAAGGAGGCGATGGCATCATATTCAACACATCAAAGATGAACTGGCGTTTCAGTTCATTTTTGATGTGTTGTCTTGTGGTGATTTGAGTTTTTCACCAATAAGCCGCGCTATAAAATTTATTTAACCTGTTTTGCAACTGCAATTACCAAGCCATAAAGGGATACATCTTGCAGCGCAATGATCGGGTGGTTTTCTTTGCTTTCAGAGCATAGCCCTTCACGGTTAAAGCGTTTGAGCAGCGCGGGTTCTTCTTTATTGTCTGTGGTATGTCTGGCGGCAATGACAATTTCTCCGTAGTGCGGTTTGTAATCTCCGCGCGGGATGTCTATTACGAGGACACAATCTCCGTCTAAAATGGGGATGGGTCTGGCGTTGTCCATTCCGTCCCCTTGAATTTGGAGCCAACGATAGGCAGCCGGGCGCATAATTACTTCGGACCAATTGCTGAGGCTATGGATTGTGTGCGGCAAACCTTTGATGGTTAAAGTTTGAACAATTACTTCACCCTGGGGAGCGTTTTCATATGCAATTTTTCCTTCGGGTGTGATGTGAAGTGTGTAAATTGGAAAAGACAGGAATGAAAATTGCGGCTGGGGAGCGTACGATGATTTTGAAAAACCGGAATTTAGGCATTGACGAAGAGCGAGCATTCGTGAATAAATAATTTTGGAGTCTTCTAATTCTTTATAATGACTGGTGCGTTTGCTGTCTTCCAATTCTCTCTCAGCCAAATTAATTCCACTGGCGGTGTCGTCTCTCGCCGCGTCAATATGACCGCTTTCCTGGTGGAGTAGTGCGCGCATCCACAGGGCAATGACGCTGTTTCTAATGTTGTTTTTTTGTTTAAAGCCTTGAAGCGCGTTGGAAGCCGAATTTATAGAGTTGGGGAATTCGCCCCATTTATATTGTGCATACGATAAAAATATGTAATAAAGGGGAACGCGGTCAAGAAATTCGAGACCGGAAGAGTAATCTTCCAGGGTGGATTCAAGTTGAACAATGGCGTCGCTGGCGCCCCTTTCGCTTTTGCACAGATCCAATATATCCAGCAAAATATGTTTTAAGGAATCTTCTTCAATGAGGAGATACTCTTGCAATATCTCGGTAATTTCATTGTTCATCATATCCTCGTAGAAAACAGGTTAGAGTAGATCTTGAATTTTTTTCAAAGAATCTAAGGTTCCCTTTGCCATATAGGTTTGAACCAATGGGTCTCTTAATCCTTGATCTAAAATGCCCGATACAGATAAAAGCAAAGGTTCGGGAAAGTGGGATGGGTCTATTCTCTTTAAATTTTTTGCAATTGCCACAATGAGATCACGCTGACCTTTTGCCACTGCGGCTTCATTTGTGCGTATTTCATACGCCTGTGATTCGCCCCGAACACGGGTAATCAAACTATCTTTTTCAGCCTCCCACACATCCAGCCGCTGACGGCGCACGCCGAGGGGGATGGTAATATCTGTAATTTGTAAACTGAGCATTCGTGTGCCCGCATCTTTGACAAGACGCGCGTTTATTTTTTCCATTAATTCTGTAGTTACAGTGGGCGAAAGCATTTGTCCTCCGCCTCCGTTTTTTAAGAATAATTCATCAATACGGCGGCTGCAAACGTGCCGTCCAATAATTCCTTTAACTCTGCCCATGGCGCCTTCACACCAGTCTACTTCTTGCAATTTTCCATCGTGCGCGCCGACAGCCGTGTATTCAACTGCTTTTCGCACAGCGAGCGGGTTGAAAGGGTAGAGTAGTTTTTCATTTGCATTGTGGGTTGGCAGCCCAGGTTCAATTTGAAATTCAACACATATTTTAAATTCAATGCGAATGCCGTCTTTGCTCCACGCTGTCACTTTGCCGCAGCGTGTGTGAGGGCGCAGATCAACGATTCCTTTTATCGTTTCGCGCGCATCAAGATAGGTAATGGGAAAGGCGCCAACGATGCGCGAGAAGCGATTGCCGCGTTCCAGGTAAACGGCGAATCCATCATAAATAATTAAAAAAGCAGGACCGCCAAGCCACAGGCTCCAATGATTGCTCGGTTCGAGGTTGGTGCTGTTCACAACCATATAGTTTTGAAATAGAAGAAGTCCATGCCAGCCCCAAAGCCGATGCCAGATGCGTTGCTTTATTTCTAATTTGGTTTCAGGCAAAGGCTGGTAGAGAGTGAAAATATATTCATGCGCCCTGTTTAACAAAAAATAAACGCCAATTAAAATTGATAGTATTGCAGGCAGGGCAAAGCGCAGCGTAAAGATCAGGTAGGAAAAAAATGACGGCTTTTCTGTAAATTCGGGCGCATGTCCGTCAAGATGGAAAAAGAGTAGGAAGACAAAAGAAACCCACATGGCAATGGCTATTAAAGGAATGCTCACAAGCAGAATTTGACGAAAACTGCGGTTTAGGGAGCGAATGGCAAAATAGAAACGCAGCCAGGTGCTGACAGATTCGTTACCGCGTTCAAAAGACATGTTGGCTAGCCTCCATCCATACCCCAGGGTATCATTTTTTTTATTTGATCAAGTGAAGCGCGCGCTTCACTTATGGCTTGAGTATCTGATTGTTGCCCGATTATTTTTTCGAGGGCGCCGACAAATCTGACGGCGATGACATAGCGGGGAAGTTGAGGGTCGAGCAGGCGGGCTTCTTCCATGCCTTCGGCAAAAGCGGTTAGCAGGGTGGTGTATGCATAGGCATGTGCTTCTTGCGTTAGAAAGTCGGCATGTGCCTTGCCTTCTGCGCGGGTTTTGGTTGCCTCGCGCTGCCAGTCAATGCTCCAGGCTGTGATTTGCTTTTGTGCAATTGGGTCTTCTTCTCCCGCTTGTTCTGTATTTTGCGGTGAGTTGATTTCAGCGTCTCCATTTTTTTCCTGTTCCTCGTGGTGTGGCTCTCCATTTTTGTGGAATTCAACATCCACAATTCTGGAAGCGTATACCAAAATTCCGCGCCGCCGAAGGTCATCGGTGCAGTTTTCTTTAATTTCAATGGCAATTTCATCCATTGCGCTGGCGCCATCATTATCGTTCTGGGGCTGCCATAATTCATTAATTTTGCGCTGCGAAAGCGCTTCGCGTGCGGTCTTTTCAATTTGATTAAACGCCCGCTCATCCCATGAGAGGGTTCGCGGCGCTTCATTTATGTTCTCAGGTGAACTGACTCCGATGGTGCTGAATAAAGCCTGAAGCCTCGGTTTGGAAAAGGGATAGGCGCCTTGTTGATAGTCTGGCTTGTGCGCGTTTTCAAATAGGGGGTTTTGTCTGCGCAACTTGTGATACAGTTCTCGGCTCCAATTTTCTTGGTCTACTCGGAAGGCAGTAAATAATAATGCCCAAAATGGTATGCCATCGCTGGATACTACTTCAATCCAGGCAGACCGTATTTGGGTTCTTAAATCCACAACTGCCAGGGGGCTTTCATAGCGCTTGGTGAAGATCGTGCCTGGGTTTGGCACGCGAGAAAACGTCATGCCGGTAGTGATTCCTATTACTTGATGTGAACGTGCGGAGATCAACCCAGGGGTAAAAAAAGAAAACTGATCGCCTTTAATCCGTTTTTCAATTTTTCCGCCTGTTGTTTCTGCTGTCATCCAATGCGGATATTGAACGCCCCATTGGTAACGAACGAAGATTAAAAAACGTAGCCACCAATCGCTAAAAATATCGGGGTCAGAGATTGGGACTACCACCATGGAAAGATGGAATAGCATATAGTAATAGTAAATTAATATAGGAAATGAAATTAGTAAAATTCCCAGCCATTTTCCCAAACCCCACCCTACAACAAAAATAAGCAAATGTGTCAGGTAGGTTATCACTCCCCTAAAGCCACTGTTTGCAGAGGTTGCCAGATAAATCCACGCCAAGCCTATGATTAAAAGCAAATATAAAAACCAAGGTGAGATAAGGAGGAAAGTCTGCCAAGCATTGCTCATTTTTTATCCCGATATGTATATTGCCGATGAAATTAGGAAGAGACCCAATATAACTACAACAATTGTTAATATCAGTATATAACTGCGCGATTGCCATTGTCAAGCAGGCTGGGGCGTCGGGGTGCGGTTGATTTTTTCGGGCGCTTGGCGGCATGGGTTCTCTAAAACCTCGGAGATTTGTAAAACTCGCCAGGTCTTTTATGTCGGGAAAAATCTCACAATGCGATTAAAATAAGGAGAAACTCCAACTGATAAGGACATCGCCATGAATGCTTCAGACATCTTCAAAGAAAAAACAAATCTCCTGCGCTCAATTGCCGCTTACGGTGTGCATCTCTTCACCGCCACTGGCGCAATTTGGGGGCTGCTCGGCATTCTTGCTATTTTTGACGGAAAGTACAAGTTGATGATTCTCTACATGATCATCGCCATGCTGGTGGACGGTTTCGATGGTATGTTGGCGCGCTGGGCAGATGTGAAAAAATACGCCACCGGGGTAGATGGCGCACTGCTCGATAATATTTTAGACTACCTCAACTATGTCCTTGTGCCAGTCCTCTTCCTCATCAAAGCCGACTTTCTGCCAGACACCGTTAAATTGTTTACCGCCTTCACCATCTTGCTGACTTCTGCTTATCAATTTACACAGAGCGATGCAAAAACTGACGACCATCATTTCAAAGGTTTTCCATCTTATTGGAATGTTGCCGCGCTTTATATGCTGCTGATGAACCTGCCGCCCTGGGTGAACTTTGGCTTTCTTATGCTCTTTAACGTGTTGGTTTTTGTTCCTGTTAAATATATTTACCCCAGCCGCAATAATTATCTGCGGCGCCTCACGCTCGGCTTAACCTATCTTTATGCAGTCATTGGTATTTGGGGCTTAATGCTCTATCCCCACACACCCGGTTGGATCGTCTGGGTATCACTGGCTTATGTGGCGTATTACCTGGTATTGAGTTTAATCCCCAAGCGAAAAAACCATGCAAGTTGATCTTGTGACTCAGGCAGACGAGGAACTGCACAGCGCTTTTCAGCGCTTGATTCCGCAACTGACCCAGAATAACCCGCCGCCTTCTCTAGCCGACCTGGCTGATCTCGTCCGCGAGACATCCTCCACGCTGATGGTAGCCCGTGATGACTCAGGTAAAATTGTCGGCGCTTTAAGTCTTTGCGTGTACCGCGTCCCCACCGGCGTTCGTTCCATTATTGAAGATGTTATCGTAGATACCGCCGCTCGCGGATTGGGCATTGGCGAAGCCTTAATGAAGTGCGCCATTGAAACAGCCAGAGAGAAGGGCGCAAAGAATATTTCGCTCACTTCCAACCCCTTGCGCCTGGCGGCAAATCGCTTGTACTTGCGAATGGGCTTCAAAAAGCGGGATACAAACGCCTATCAAATGAAGTTGTAATTGCCCTATTTATTCAGTTCACATTCCACCAAAAATTTTTCTGTTGCCAGGCTCAGGTCTGAATAGTCTCCCCGATATTGCTCAGGGAGTAGTTTTGCCACTTTGTACATCATCTCATCCACAATCTGCTGCCGAATTTCCGCTGTTACCTTTACTCCTTCAACCTGTACCTTAAACGGCTCGCCCACGCGAATGTGAAACGCTGTGCGTTTAAAATGCTTGAAATTCTGCATAAAATTCTCGCCGCCCCAGTGCGCAATGGGCAGAACGGGTGCGCTTGTGTGCAGGGCAAGTGTAACTGCGCCAGGCAGGGCGCGTCTTAATATTCCGTTGTGATTTCGTGTGCCTTCGGGGGCAATGCCAAAGATGTATCCTTGTTCGAGCGCGCGCAAGGCAGCCCGTAGCGCGCGCAGATCCGCTTCACCGCGCCGCACAGGGATAATGCCCCACACGCCGAAAACCCAGTTTAGAAATTTGTTATTCCATGTTTCACTTTTTGCCCAGCCGCTTAATTTACGCGGTTGGAGATGGGCGTATAGCATGGGTACTTCAATTTGCCCGGTGTGATTGGTGATAATAATTAACGGGCCCTGCATTGGCGTAGTTTGCAGGTTGGGGGCGTCTATTTTGCAGGTAATGCGTGTGTAGACTCGAATAATAAAGTTAATCAGCCAGTTCATGTTTTTCCATTTTTATCATTTTCGATTGTGGGGAAACCCAAGCGGTAAAAGGTTTTATCTCCCCTTTTTTGAATAGGATCATGCCAGCACAGGTCTAAGCGCAGATAATTTCCAGTGTGCGCGGCAATATCTCCAAAGTGAGGGATTTGCCATCCAGGCAGATAAATTCCCCGTCTGCATGGGCGGGAAAGGGTTTATCCAACGAGCGGATGGAAACTTTTTTGGCGCGGCGCATTTTTACTTCGGGCTGGGTTGCCTGTGTTCCGCGCAAAAAGTGGGGAATGAGCCCAAAGATACGCGCTTTGGAGGCTGTTTCTGCAATGCACAGGTCAAAAAGCCCGTCGTCGGGTTTGCTTTCTGGGGTCATTTTAAAGCCGCCGCCCATGCGCTTTCCGTTCATCACCGAGATCATCAGCGAAACTTGGTTGATGGTTTCCTTGTCGTCCAACAAAATTTCCACATGCGGCGGCTGGTAATATAGAAAGACTGTTTTAATTACGCCAATTAAGTATGCGGTTATGCCGCGCGCCCAACGCACTTTAATGGCTTCGTTGCCCACTGCTGCGTCAAAGCCAACTCCAATGCCGTTTCCAAAATATCTGCCTTGGGGGTAGTCCCCGCCCGTTACGAAGCCCAGGTCAATCTTCTTGCGTTTGTTTTCTTTCAGGGCTTTTAATCCGTCTTCCAAATTGCCTGGAATGCCCGTTCCGCCAGCAAAGTCGTTGCCTGTGCCAATGCTTAATACGCCAAATGCAGCGCCATGAAACCCCGCTTTTTGGGCTAGCATAATTCCATTAATCGCTTCGTTTACTGTGCCATCACCGCTGGCGCAGACGATGACATCGTAGCCGTCCCGCGCTGCGCTTTCTGCCAGGGTTGCGGCGTGCCAAACACGCTCGGTACGCGCCAATGTAAAATCCAGCCCGCTTTTGCGCAAGCTGGATTCGATTTTCGGAATGGATTTTTCACCAAATCCATGTCCTGAGGTGGGATTCACAATTATAAAATATTTCATCAGCTCGCTCCAATTTTGAATGGGGCGAGTTTATCTTTTGTGAGTTTGGTTGTCAATCTATCTTTTCATTCATGCGCGGTGTTTTGCGGTACTCGGCGCGGTGACCGGTGTTTGCCATACTGAGCGCGTCCGCTATTTCATCTATCACAAACGCTTCTTCATTGTCCAGCACCATTTTGATCTTGCTCAGGCGGTCTTGTAGTGCAACCATTTTGGCGCGGAACATATCAAATGCGGCAGTATCGGTTTTTTCGCGCAGCGATTGTGTGGCGTGATAGGCATCTTCAGTGGCGTGCATGGCATTGAGAATGTCTTCGGCAATTAAGGTTATGTTAGACATGTCTGCCTCCTTTTCTTTACAATAGCACGTCATGGTTTGTATTTCAAGTAATCGGCAGGGTTGTCGAGGTCTTGTAAGATTTTCTCCGAATGGCAATTTACATAAAATATTTCACTTTGATGCGTGTTTAGAAAATTCCGCATGGATTGGGGCGCGCGTAACTGCAAAATTTCATCCCAAAATTTTTTGGCAATTAACCAGGGATGCCCGCGCCGCATTTGATAACTGGGTACGACAATTTGATATTGATTTTGATGGAAGCCAGCCAACACCTTGCGCACGTTTTCTTCCTCTACTTGGGGCTGGTCACCAAGACAAATGAGCGCTGCCGTGGTGGATGGTTCTTGTTCGCGCAAACCGATCTGAATTGATTCGAGCATTTCGCCCTCGTTGTTGAGCGTAACCCGTATGTTGTAATTTGCAATGTGCGGCGCAATGTTCGAATTGGTGACAAGGAGAATGTCTTTCACCTCTGCGTTTTGCAGGGTTTTAATCACCTTGCCGAGTACGGTGGTATCGCCCCAGGGCAGCAGCATTTTTTGCTGCCCCATGCGGGTTGATTTTCCAGCCGCAAGAATTACAGCAGAAACATTCATTCTAAATCCTTCAGCGTTTGATAGTCTTGCGGCTTGTCTACGTCCAACAATAAAATTTCGTCGTGCCAGGGCAGATATTGCACCCCATATTTACTAAAAATTTCGCGCCCGCCTACGTCACCTTTTAAGTTCAGCAGGTCGGGGAAGGCGCTGCGGTCAAAGAGGACGGGGTTTGCGCGGCGGTTTTCCAGTACCAGCGGCGCGAGAATGGTGTGCATGGCTTGCCCATGAGATTCAATCAGCGCCCGAATTACCTCCGCAGGAATTTGCGGCTGATCTGCCAAAAGAAAGACTGCCGACCCTGCCTTGCCTGCCAGCGCCGTTAACCCCGCGTGAATGGATGTGCTTTGCCCTTGCGGGTAGTTGGGGTTGTAAATTATTTTTACCGGCAGCCCGCTCAAAGCAGATTCAACCTCGGCGGCATGGCTGCCCGTCACCACAATTACTGGGTCTAGCCCAGCCCGCAGGGCGGTTTCTGCCACCTGCCGCACAAAGGGCTTGCCTTTCCAGTCTAACAATTGTTTGGGTGCGCCAAATCGGCTGGATTCTCCTGCCGCGAGGAGTATTCCCGCACTGGGTTCAAATGTTTGCAGGCTGTCTTGTTGAAGCGAGCCAACCACCGCCGAGTCGAAGTGGCTCAACAGGTCACGCGCCATCCGCCCGCCGATGGATTGCAGGGTGGGGGTATCTGCCTGGTTGAGAAAAACCACGCGCCGCGCCTGGGCGGGTATATTTTTTAATCCACCTTGTGGATGGGTGAG
>DYML01000117.1 GCA_020721605.1 Anaerolinea thermophila | reverse complement strand
TACTGCCTCGCTTATTGCCTCTTACGCGTTCTTTACCAAATTTGGAACAGTCACTATAATACTCAAAATAAAAAATGCAAAATAAAATAATGGCAGTATGAGGAGAAAATGATGCAAAAAAAGGTTGTTGTAAAAAACAGAGTTGAGAAAGATAAGTCCAATCACAAAAAATTTATGATCAAAGCGCATAAATCATCCGAATTTGATTTGACCATTGAGATTACAGGAGACGGGGATTACGAAGTGGAAAAATTAAGTATAGAGGATTTGCCTGCCACAATGACAGACGGAAAAAGCGTCCGCTGGCTTAATAATTTTTCAGTAAAAAAGAATGGGCAATACATTAATGAGCAGTTTTTTGTCACTATTCCAGATATTGAAAAATCGCAATTGGTCATCTATGACGGAAATGGGAATCCCTATTATTACACGGGTGAGATAAAAAATAATACATTTGAATTGACCGATGGCGATCCTGCCGTTGGGCGGATACCGTAATCAGGGATTCAATCTACTGGCGGTTATCAACTGCTGTATGACACGCCGCCAAGGCACATTTTGCACAAATTTAAAGCGGGCTTCTTCTGAACGCAATTTTGAGACCTGCGCTTCCAAAAGTTGGTTTGCATACTGCAAAACAATTGGAACGCGCGGGTCTTGTCTGTATTTAAGACTATTAATAACCGATAAATAAACTCTTAAAGGTTCTTCCATGCCTTCAAGGGTTATATTTTCTTCAAGATAGGCTGCAATTATTTCTGTTTCTATTTGCGCCAAAATTGGGCTGCCTGCCTTTAAATAAGATTCGCATAAACCTGCGCGAGATTCAATGATCAAAGCCGTAGCGCTGATTTGACTGCGAATTTCAATACTCTTCAAAAAAGCCAGTACTGCCAGATCAAATTGGTTGTCTATAAGGCGGGCGTATCCCAGGTAAAAATATGCCCAGCCAGCGGCTGAACGATCTCCAATTTTTTCAGAAAGCGCCAACGCCTGTTCCACCCAGGAAAGTGCGTCACTTGGTGCGCCCTGAGCGATGGAGGCTGCGCTTAAATTAATATAGGCGTACATTTCCTCCATGCGGTTTCCTAATTTGCGAAAAATGATCAAAGCCTGTTGATAATATTCTATCGCGGCTGGATAGTCACCTAACATGCCTGCAAGCCATCCCAAATTTATGGTAATCAGCCCCTTGCCAGACAAATCTCCGTATTCTTGAAAAATAGAGAGGGACTGCAAAAAATAGTCCTGAGCGGCATGAAAATCACCCTGAGACAAGCCAACAGTATTTGCCAAATTATTCAATATTTTTGCTTCAAGGTAGCGGTCTTGAATTTCCTGCGCAATGAAAAGCGCGCGCTCGTGATAATGACGCGCGACTGTGGCGCCTTCTCTCTCCAACACAATTAGCCCAAGAGCCGTTAATGCGCTAGCCTCGCCATAATAATCATTGGTTTCCCTCGCGAGAGCAAGAACATGCTCTGCGGATTGCGTGGCTTCTTCAATTTGTCCGGTACGCAGTAATGCGGTTTGCAGCGCCATGTAAATGGAAAGTAAGGTGGCGCTGTCTTGAGCAGATTCGGAGTATTGTTTTGCTTTATTGGCATATTCGATTACCGACTGATACTCACCCAATGAGGAAAAATAATAAGCGCGCTTTGCAAATACACGCCCGCTTAATTCGTCAATATTCAATTGGTCTGCCAGTTCTTCAAGTTCGGTCAAGTCGGCAGATTGGGCATCAACTTCGCTAATGCGATAATACGCCTCAACACGCTCAATCAAAATATCAAAACGCGCCCGTAATTCGGTTTTGTGTACCAACGCCAGTGCGCGGGTAAAATAGTGTAGCGATTGATGGTTCTGATAGATGCGCAATGAGAGCCTTCCTGCCAGGTTTAGATAGTAAAGCGCCTTCTCGCGCAGAAGGGCTTTTTCGGCATGGTACGCCAGTTCGGGATAATGCGGCGCAAGGTCACGACCATCATAAATATATTCAATTGCAGCAACCGCCAAACCATGCAATTGCTGCTGATGCGCCTGCAATTGCATAAGGTATGCTGCGTCACGCAATAAGGCATGATAAAAAATATATTTGGTCTCGGTCATGGGCGCCCAGATGTTGGAATTTTGAGCCTGCGTAATATGCTGTGAAAAATTTCGCTCTGCCTGCAGCATTTGCCGCAAGACTTGTATTTCAAATTCACGCCCCAGCGCCGAGGCAGTTTGAACGGTTGTTTTTACTTGTGACGGCAATTGATCGAGACGCGCAACCAGTACGGCGCGCACATCGGTTGGCAGGGAATTTTTTGCCTGCTCGTTTGCAAAAAATTTTTGATCTGTGTTTAATGTCAGCGCATTTTGATCTAAAAGATAACGCAAAATTTGTTCGGCAAAAAACGGATTGCCATCGGCGCGCTCTTCAAGCAGGGATAATAAAGAATCGGCGGCGGGCTGACCTAAAATATCTTCAGCCAAATCTGCCATGACTGACGCGCTGAGTTTTTCCAGTTGAATTTCCACCAGAGAGACTTCATTCAGCCAGTGCGCAAAATCGCCTTCGGGACGCTGGCTGGCGATGATGGCAATGGGATATTGGCGCTCTGGCTCGGCAAGCACGGCACGTACAAAATACGATAAAAATGCGCTGGATGCTTTATCCAGCCAATGTACATCTTCCACAAAAAGGATCAGCGGCTTTTGCAGGCTTTCTGCGCGCAAGAGAGCGCTCAACGCAATTAAGGTGTTTTCGTAACGTCCCTTTGCGTCCAGGCTTTCGTACAATGAGTGGGGCTGACGGATATTAATCAAAGCCGCCAGCACAGAAGTGGTGCGTATTAATTCTGCGGCGAGTTCCGCATCCGCTGTGACATTAATTAACTCTTGAAGTTTGCGCAAAAACACAGCAGAATTTACGGTATTGTTCTCATTTTCAAACAAGCCAAAGCGCCGCTTTAACCAATTGACAAATGGGTTAAACGGCAGTCGAAGAATTTCATCTGCCTGACAAACTGCCCAATTTAGAGGACTGTGATTGAAATGTTCGGAATTTTGAAAGGAATGCACGAGCCTGCTTTTTCCCATGCCCGCTTCTCCCTTTAAAATTAAAATCCCTGCAAATTTTCCTTGCTGAAGCGGTGCGGCGAAAACATCCAGCGCTTTGAGTTCTTTTGTACGCCCCGCCAACCTGCCCGCATATACAGCCTCAACAAGGTTTTTACGCCCAGTCAAAGCAAAAACTTTTTGCATCTGATTAAAACCTTTGAAAGAATATTCGCCCAAAAGTTTAAAGTTAAAATATTTAACAGCCCGCCGCACCACTTCTTCGTCCATCCAATATTCACCTTCGCCGGCGCGTGCCATCATTCGTGCGGCAAGGTTTACGCCCCAACCGTAGGCGGTGTAATCTTCACGCAGACTGGCGCCAATAAAACCAGCGTATGCCATGCGGTATGAAATGCCTGCCCGCAATCTAATATGGGTTCGGGAAGAAAGTTCAAGAATAAAATTTAGCGCACGCTCTACATCATTTTCGTAGGTAATTGGCGCGCCCCAAAACATGAGCAAATTAAAGCCTTTGTCGCCCAGATCGGGGCGTAAAAAGAATCCGCCATATTGGTCTTGCAATAAATAAACCGTTTCCATAAATGGCGCAACCAGGGCTTTGTTGGAAATGCTGGCGGGGATGTCTATAAAAAGATTCACGACCTGACGAAACTCACCAACAATGGGCAGTCGGGTAATTGCCTCGGTGAAGAAAATGCCAACAAGGTCGTCTTCATCTTTGGGCGGGGAAAGGCTGTGCGGCGCGGGTAATTTAATAAGCGCGTCCTCAATTAAAAAACAATCACCAACAGGCGCAGCGCGCACCACATCTTTCAATAAATTATAAGCCGCTGAGTCCGCAACAATATCGCCTGCCTGCGCCAACTCTTCACCGGCAACTGCGCCGCTTAAACTTTTGCCGCGCAGCCAATAACTTGCGCGTCTGCCGTCTTTTGATTTAAATATCTGCCAGGTTGTTTCGCCAAAGCCAATGCCAACTTTGATACGAATGAAAAAATCGCCGTATGGGGTGGAGATTCGTGAATGGGATTTTGTATGTGCCTGCATGACCAATGCAGCGGAAAGGCAGCGCTGCATTACCAGCCCCGAAGCCTGATCGGGAAAAACAGCATTGAACGCATCCCCGGCGTAGCCTATCACAAATCCGCCCTGTTCATAAACAGCGCTGACCAATGGTTCGAAGACTACGCGCATCATATCTGCCAGAACTTCTGCGCCATGCGCACCGTGCAAAACGAGAGCATCGGTCATGGTGGAGAAGCCGGAAAGATCAACAAACATTGCCGCGCCCTGAAAAACTCCGCTCAGTTGGTTGGCACGATATTTTTCATAAATAAAATTTGGAATCAGTTGGCGAGTAGGCTGCATAATGTTTTTATTTTACCGCCGTCCGCAATGTCAATACAAAAATAGGGTTGGCGATATATAATGAGAGCCATGTCTGTCTTATCTTTTGAAATTAGAGTCTGCCAAAATTGCGGGTTGCGCTACCCGCTAACTGAGGGGCATCCTTTTGGCGCGCGCTGCCCACACTGTTTGGGAGAAACGCGCGTTGTGTTAAAAAAAGAAATGGACGAGGAAACGCAAGCAAAAAATAAAAAAGGGGAAACGATAAAAGCGGTATTATTAGACAATATCCGCTCGGCATGGAATGTAGGTTCCATTTTACGCAGCGCAGATGGATTTGGCTTTCAGCACGCTTACCTGTGCGGAATTACGCCCACGCCTGAAGTGAACGCGGTGCGCAAAACCTCGCTCGGCGCAGAAAACTATATCACCTGGAGCGCCCACAAAGATGCGGTTAATGTAGTTTACAAATTAAAATTGGAAGGTTGGAAAATTGCCGCATTGGAAGAAGATGCGCGGGCTGTCTCTATTGTGCAGCATTCTGAATCTACCCTTCAAAGCCCCATAGTTTTAATGCTGGGTAATGAAGTCACCGGTATTGACCCACAATTGCTTGACCTGGCAGACCAAATCTACTACATTCCCATGCACGGGCAAAAACGCTCTTTCAACGTGGCAAATGCTTTTTCAATTGCCGCGTATGCATTAAGCCAATAATGCTGCAATATTTTTTAGAACGCAGCCCACAACAGAATAAAACATAGTTCCCAAAAGGAGAACGCCATGCCTCATAAAAAAATCGCAATGCAACATGACAAAAAAATAGCCCTTGTGGCACATGACAATAAAAAACAAGACCTGCTCGAATGGGCAAAGTTCAATCATAAATTACTGGCTCATCACCAAATTTTTGCCACAGGCACAACAGGGAAAATGCTGGAGCGGGAACTGGGCTTAAAGGTGGTTAAGCTCAAAAGCGGTCCGCTCGGCGGCGACCAACAGATCGGCGCCAAAATTGTGGAAAATAAAATAGACTTTCTAATCTTTTTTTGGGACCCGCTGGAACCCCAACCCCACGACCCAGATGTGAAAGCTCTCTTACGCATGGCAATTGTCTGGAATATCCCCATAGCCAACAACCGCGCCTCGGCTGATTTTATGATTTCTTCACCGCTGATGGATAGTGAATACGACCGCTTGGTGCCAGATTATGATAATTACGTCAGCCGTAAAATAAACCTGGAGCAAGAACCAGAGTAAAACAGGAAGCGCCGATAAATTTCCGATGTAAAAAATTTTCTCATTTTATTAAAGCAGACAAGCGAAAAACAAAAAGAATCATTTTTGAATAAAAGGCTGGTTTGCCGCATTTAAGTATGCAAAAAGTTCATCTTGCATGGCGGTCAAAATACCCGTTTGCTTTAAAGCCAAATTACTCAATTCTTGCGGATCATTTTTTAAATCGTACAATTCAAACGGCTGGGTCATTTTTTGGTCATAACCCAAATAGGCAATCAATTTATGATCGCGCTTGCGCATGGAAATAACCGCTTTTTGAATTGGATGAAAGGCGGTGTTATCCACTGCCACCATCGAAAAAATGGGACGCGCTTCATCTCCCCCGCCGCCAAAACCGGGCAAAATTTCCCCATCAAGATCGGGTACAAACTCTTTGCCAGCCAGAGAGAGAATGGTTGGCAGGATGTCAATATTGCTGGTCAAGGCAAAAACATCCTCGCGGCTGATCTGCTGCGGCGCGTGGATAATCAACGGAATGTGCAGCACTGGCTCGTACATAAATTGAAATCCGTGCCCAACAAATCCGCGCTCAAACAATTCACCATGATCTGAAGTGAAAATTAGGTAGCTATTTTGCAATACGCCGCTTCTGTCTAATTGCGAAATTAATTTTCCAAACTCATCATCCACTTGTGCAATTTGCCTGTCATACAAGGCTCTTTGCCCAAGTAAGAAATCTTCTGTGAACCCGCCGGCAAATGGATGCGCTGGTTTTTCGGGCGGACGATAACCGTCCGCTCGAAATAATTTTCGATAATTATTATGAGCGCGGTAAGGGTAATGCGGTGAATATAAATGAAAATACGCAAAGTAGGGCTGGTTTTTAGCCGCAAGGGTGGATAACTCTGCAAAAACGCCGTCATACACATTTTCATTAAGGTATGGAATTAAATACCCAGGATCCATAATTTCTGGAATGCCGTTGCTGCTATACGCCAGGGTTTGTTTTGCGGCAGCGTTATGAAGTGTGCGGCTTTTATAAAGATAGCCCAGCAAAGAAGAGCCTGGAAGCGCGCTCTCTTGTGCGGGAAGCAAAAAATCTTCCATCGCAATAGAAGCGAGCGCGCGGTCATTCTTAAATATTTCGATCAATTGCGTATCTTGCGCCAAACTATAGGCGGAGGGCGGCAGAAAGCGATCTATCTCTGCGTAGTATTGCCCCATCAAACGGTCGGGCCAGGGGTTTTGAGAAAAAGCAAAACGAAAATAATCATCGCCCAGCA
Source organism: Anaerolinea thermophila (assembly GCA_020721605.1). Classification (GTDB taxonomy): domain Bacteria; phylum Chloroflexota; class Anaerolineae; order Anaerolineales; family Villigracilaceae; genus Villigracilis. Next base: position 4,063 of record DYML01000117.1, on the reverse strand, counting down.
ATGAATAGGGATTATTATGCGCCAGTTCCGACCTGACCAACCCGCCATAATTAATTGCGCGATGTTTCCAGGGTAACATGCCAGTTAACATGGAGGCTGTACCGGTGGTCGTAAAATTCCCAGCGCTATAATGCTGATGAAAAACGGTTGAGTATTGGGCAAAAGCATCTATGTTGGGGGTTGTGGAGCGGGGATAACCGTACAAAGACAGATGTTTAGCCGAAAACGCATCCAACAGAATGATGATGATGTTTGGCTGGGCGGAATCTGCTGTGCGCAAAGAGTGCAGTTGCTTGGGAGCCAGCATACCCGCCAGGCTTACGCCTGCAAGGTTTAGAAAATCGCGTCTCGAAAATTGCGTCATGGTTCTGCCTACTGAATGTTGCGAAAAAAGACAATTATTAAAGATATAAAACTCAACGGAATATAAATATACAAAAAAATAATCAATCGTTCTGCCAGCCCGTCCAGAACAAGCCTAACCCAGTGAATTTTTGGCGCAAGCGCAGAAACGATCAGCCCCAATAAAAACGTAGTCAGCCACCAGGCTCCTTCTGCGGTTAGGAAGAAATTAATCGCGCCGTAATCTCCAAATGAGGCAAGCCGAAATACGGAAGAAGCGGCAATACATAAAAACAACAAGATGGAACGCGATTGAAATTCGCCTACATTTTTCCACACAAAAAAGAGTGTGAGGTCTAAAAGCAAAATGCCAGCGAGCGCGAGAACACTCTCCAGCAAGTTTAGTGAAAAGGCATAGGCATAAACCGATAAAATTTTTCCGACAGTCAGGTAAAACAGCCAGGAGGGAAGTTTATAAAATGAGGTGAACAACGTCCAGGAATAAATTACAGTAACGATGACTGCGTAAATACCCAAAATGCTTTTTTTGCTGGGCAGCCGCCCAAGAAGCAGTTGCAATAATTTCATAAACCTAATTCCGCCATTTTGTTTTTCACGTTGAATAAGTATGGATGCTGCAAACGGGCAGGGACAATCTCAGTCATGTCCCTGCCCGTTTGCACGGGAACTTGCCCTGCCAAAATGTTGTCAAGCCGTTTCTGCGCTTTTAGGCTGCTGGCAGGCTTTGTTGTAATTGAGCGCAGGGGAATTATTTTGCCTTGCCCTGATTCGCAACTGCCGCGGCTTTCTTTGCGGCTTCTTCGGCGTCTCCGAGATAATAATTTTTAATCGGTTTCAAATCCTGGTTCAATTCATAAACGAGGGGCAAACCAGTGGGGATATTAAGCTCGGTGATGTCTGCCTCGGATACTTGATCGAGATATTTAACCAGTGCGCGGATCGAGTTGCCATGCGCAACAAGCAGCACGCGCTTGCCCGATTTTATCTCAGGGGCAAGTGTAGATTCCCAAAAAGGCAGCACACGGTCAAGCGTGATTTTAAGTGATTCAGTGGCGGGCAATTGTTCAGCAGTCAGCCCCGCATAGCGGCGATCAAACCTGGGGTGGCGCTCATCGGTCAATTCCAGGGCTGGGGGCGGAACATCATAAGAGCGGCGCCAAACCTTAACCTGTGCTTCGCCAAATTTTTCGGCAGTCTCTGATTTGTTCAATCCTTGTAAAGCGCCATAATGCCTCTCGTTTAATTGCCAGGCGCGAATGACGGGCAGCCATTCACGATCCATTTCTTCCTGAATGACGCCAAGTGTTTTTATGGCGCGTTTTAAAACAGAAGTGTAGGCGACATCAAAATCATATCCGCCTTCACGCAATAATCTGCCGGCTTCGTGCGCTTCTGTGCGCCCAATATCGGTGAGATCAACATCGGTCCAACCTGTAAATCGGTTTTCAAGATTCCAGGCGCTTTGTCCATGACGGACGAGAACTAATTTATACATGCTTCAACTCCATTGATGTTATGAACGGTTTCTGTACAAAGACTGGCTCGGCACTGCCTGCATGGCGCGTAAGTCCAGCGGGATTTCAAGAAAATTTGCAATTGATTTGCATAAATTTTCTGGCGCGTTTACCATTTCATTGTATTTGACAAATAAAATACGCATATTCGGCTTGCGAGCAGCCCAATATTTTACAGCCCGCAAATGCTCGTGAAACTGGGATTCCATTTCAGCGTCTGAATGGGCTGAGGTTTCGCCTCTCCTTTGGAGCATTTTTTGCTGCGAGGCGAGAATTTCGCTGATTTCCCGTTCCATAAAAATAATATCATAGGAAAAATGATCCGGCAGAAATTCGAGCAGGTAGGAAATTACCTTTACCACTTTCCCCGGCGCATCATCAAGCCATTTTTTTTCGCCATCTTTAAGTTGTTTGCTGGCTTCAATTTCAAAATAGCCGTTGGGGTTGTCTTCATCGGCGGTGCGCAGCGAATCAACAACCGCCGTCAGCCCGCCTTCGACAAGCATTTTCATCATCATCGAAGTGCCAGAGCGCGGCAAGCCCGAAACGAGGATGATTTTTTTAGGACGGGTTTCTTTTTGCGGTGAAAATAATTTCTTAAGCATATTAGGTTTTTCCATACTTGGCATTGACGGAGTGTAGAGTTTCAAGCAATTCATCCTTCAATGCTTTACAAAAAGAGGTCTGGCTTGGGTACAGATCTTCGAGTTCTTCGTAATCATTTTCGAGGTCGTAAAGTTCAAATGAGTCCTGCCCCTCATAGCCAGTGTAGTAGATCATTTTATAATTGCCTTTTACCATTGCCAAAGTTGCCTGCTTAATGGGGGCGTAGGCGGGGTTTGACTTTGCTTCGAGGGTGAACAGGCTGCGCTGCGTGTCTTCAGTTCCGCCAAGACCGGGGAGCAGCGCGCCCTCCGTCCAGTCGGCAGATGGGCGACCCGTGAGGTGCAGTAAAGTTGGCAGAACATCCACATTGCTGGTCGGGGAGTAAATATCCTGCCGATTTTTTTGACCGGGGGTAGAAATCAGTAATGGGATGTGCGTGACTGCCTCATAAAGCAGTTTGGTCACATGCCCGTCCACGCCGCGCTCAAACATTTCACCATGATCGGAAGTGACAACCACATAACTGTTATCCAACATGCCGCTATTTTCCAAGGATTCAATCAGTCGTCCAAATTCGGCGTCTACGTTGGCGACAAATTCGTCATAATTTTGACGGCGGCTGTTTAATTTATAAAATTCCTTTTGGTCGCCAAAGCGGTGGTTTGGTTTTTTAACTGGGTGAAAATTATCTTGAAATATTTTATCAAATTGGTTGGTAGGTTTATAGGGGGCATGGGGCGCCCACAAGTGGAAATAAGCAAGGTAGGGTGCGCTGGCGTTCAATTCATCAACGGCGGCGCCTACGCCTGCAAAGACATCCTTCAGTTCAAAAAACATGGGTTGATCGCCGGCACGCGGCAAGCCGCGCGGGTAGTTGCCCGAATTGGCGCGGGCTTCCTGACTGCGCAAGAGAATGCGATCTGCCAGACCAAAAACCAGCGAAGCCGGGGAGGAAAAATCTTGAAAGAGGAATTTATCCAGCGCGCGATAGGCGGACGGAATATCGTTCTTGAAGGCTTCGCCCATGACCTGCTCCACGAGGCAAAAGGAACTGACAGGCAGTATGGTCTCGATGTCGCTTGCAAATTGCCCAAAGAAAAAATTAGGCAGTAGGTTTTGCGAAAAAGCCAGCCGCTGATATTCGCTGCCAAATGCAGTAAATAGATTATGCCCCACTTGGCTGCGGTCAATTAATCCAGCAATATCAAAAGCGCGGTGGGTCCAGGGGTAGGTTCCAGTAAGCAGGGTGGCGGTGCCGGGCGTGGTGAAATTTCCACCGGCATGGTGGTTGTGATACACATTAGCGCGTGCCGCAAATTTTTGAAGATTTGGTGTGGTGTTACGCCGATATTCATAGAGAGAAAGGTTGCGGGCGGACATGGCATCAAAAACTAAAATAATCACATTGGGCGTGTCGCCGCTTTGGCGCCGCAAAAATGAAGGCGTCCAGTGAGACATGGCAAGCGCGCCAGAGGTCAGCCCTGCCAATTTTAGAAAATCGCGCCGTGAAAATTTAGACATAGTCACCTAACTCGGACAAGCCGACCTTCGGCAAAAAGGATTCAACCACAAAGGCAACA
>DYML01000116.1 GCA_020721605.1 Anaerolinea thermophila | reverse complement strand
ACTGCTGATATTTGCTTTACAATGGATTATTCGTGGTATTCCTCAATTTATTCTGCCCCCTCAAAAAAAGGAGCCATCCATGTCTGCCGATTTCCAATCGCTTGAGTATGTGTACGAAGAGGTTATTGCTTTAATGCCAAACAAATTTGACTCGCATCAGTTCATTCTTAAACTGGCGCAGACCCATCAGCGGCTTTATGTTCAGGCTCTGGTGGAATATGCAGAAAGCGAGCGTCCTTTTCAAATTGTTCATGGTCAAATCGCCATGCGGCTGCTTAAATTTCCAAATCTCATTACCAGGGTGGGCGAACACATTAGCCAGGATATTTTTCTTCAGGAAAATACCGCAACCCTCTGGCAAAAAAATAATCAGTAGCCCGCCCATGACCGACCCGCAAATTAATAATCCCCTGCATGGCGTAACCCTTGAAATGATTTTAGCCCATCTGGTTCATCAATACGGCTGGGAAGATTTGGGCAGGCGCATTCCCATTCACTGCTTTACCAATGACCCCAGCCTTAAATCCAGTTTGAAATTTTTGCGAAGAACCCCCTGGGCAAGAAAAAAGGTTGAGGATTTGTATTTGGGCGCTGTGGATAAAAAAGTATGAAGTTGCCAGAAAGATTTGCCTCCCCCGCGCTGTGATTTTTTCGCACCCGCCCGCAGTGTGTGCTAGTGAAAATTAAAAGTGCCGCGCGGGTATCGTAAACATTTTGCAAACATTAATAAAATTCAAATCCCCTGTAATACGTCCAAATGCTATAATCCTTCCCTTGGAAGGACTTATATGCTAAAAAACTTTGTAAAATTATTCAGCGGCGACCCCGCTAAAAAGACGGTCTCTCAATTTGGAAACCTGGCAGCGCAAGTCAATGCGCTGGAATCAAAATATGAAGCCCTCAGTGATGAGGCGTTGCGCGCTGAAACTGACATCTTTAAAGCGCGTCTGGCGAAAGCCATTGACGGCATCGAAGACCAGGCTTTGCGTCATAAATACGAACAAGACGCCTTAACCGAAATGATGCCCGAAGCCTTTGCGGTGGTACGCGAAGCCTCCAAACGCACGATTGGTCTGCGCCATTATGACGTGCAAATTATCGGCGGCGGCGCGTTGCATAAAGGGCAAATTGCCGAAATGCGCACCGGGGAAGGTAAGACGCTGGTTTCCACCCTGCCAGTGTATCTTAATGCGCTCACCGGGCGCGGCGTGCATCTCATTACCGTCAATGACTATCTGGCGCGGCGTGATGCGCGTTGGATGGCGCCAATTTTTCACATGCTCGGCATTTCGGTTGGCGTGCTGCAAATGGCGGCTGCCACCGAGAACGGCAAAAAAGCCTTCATGGTAGATTTTGAGCGCGAGTCGCCGCATGAAGATCAACATCACTTGCGGCTGGTGGATCGTGCTGAAGCCTACCGCGCGGACGTAACCTACGGGGTTAATTCTGAATTTGGGTTTGACTACCTGCGCGACAACATGACCATGCGGCTCGACAGCCGCGTTCAACGCGGGCATTATTACGCCATTGTAGATGAAGTGGACAACGTACTGATTGACGAAGCCCGTACCCCGCTCATCATCTCCGGTCCCTCCTCTGGTGATCTGGAGTATTACACCATCATGGCGAACATCGTCAAACAATTAAAGACGGAAGATTTTGAAGTTAATGAAAAAGACCGCAATGTCTCGCTCACTGAAGTGGGCGTTAGTCATGTAGAAGCCTTGCTGGGGCAGCCGCTGCTAGACCCCGACCGACCCGAAGACCTAACCCCCGAACAGGCGCGCCTGACAGGCTTTCTCGAACAATCCTTGCGCGCGCAATATCTCTTCCACCGCAACAAAGACTATCTGGTGCAGGGCGGCAAAGTAGTTATTGTAGATGAATTTACAGGGCGGCAAATGCCGGGTCGCCGCTGGAGCGATGGTCTGCATCAGGCAGTTGAAGCCAAAGAAGGCGTTAAGGTTGAGCCAGAAAACGTGACCTACGCCACCATCACTTTGCAGAACTACTTCCGCATGTATCAAAAACTGGCAGGCATGACCGGCACCGCATTAACCGAAGCTGAAGAATTTAACAAAATCTATAAAATTGAAATTGCCCCTGTCCCAACCCACCTTGAATACCAATCCGTGCGCAGTGACGCCACCCTGATTGAACAAAAGGCAAAAGACGAAGAAGGCTACTCATATATTTATTACACCAGCAAAGACACGGCGGCGGGCGGGGAAAAAATCTTCTATCGCCGCAAAGACTACCCCGACGTTATCTACCGCACAGCCGAAGCCAAACTGCGCGCCATTGTGACCGAAATTATCCGCTACCATGTTTTAGGTCGCCCGCTGCTGGTTGGCACCACCTCGGTAGATTCCTCTGACCTGCTCTCCAACCGCCTTAAGCCTGAACCCATCCGCCGCTTGTTGCAAGTTACTCTCGTTCGACAGGCATACATGCAAGCCAAAAATATTGAAGAAGACGGACGCCTGATTGCGGAACTTGCGCCCTTCAACGACCCCATCGAAAAAATTACACCCGAAATACTGCGGAACTTTATCAAACCGCATGGCGTGACCAGTATCAACCCCGAAGAAGTGGGCAACTTAAAAACCCTGCTGCAAGCGCTGCGCCTGCCTGACCAATCCACAGCCCGTTTGAAGGCAATCCTTCAGGGTGGCGTTTCTCATCAGGTATTGAACGCGCGCAAGCATACCGAAGAATCGCAAATTATTGCCGGCGCTGGCGCATTTGGCGCAGTGACCATTGCCACCAACATGGCTGGGCGCGGCGTGGATATTAAACTCGGCGGCGAACTCGCCGAAGAGGTCATCGCTGCTGTTAACCGCGTTTTACGAAAATCGGGATACGCCGACCCATTTGACATGACCCTCGAAGAGCGCAGACAGGCGCTGCTGAAAGTAGACCCTGTTACCTTTGGCATTTACGACGCCGAGGTAAAACTCTTCCTGCAATATTTTGTAGACATGGAACGCGTTAAAGAACTGGGCGGATTGCACGTCGTTGGATCGGAACGTCACGAAGCCCGCCGCATTGACAACCAACTTCGTGGACGCGCCGCCCGTCAGGGCGACCCTGGCTCCTCGCGCTTTTACCTTTCACTGCAAGACGACCTCATGCGCATGTTTGGCGGCGAACAGGTCAGCGGGCTAATGGAACGCCTAAAAGTGGACGACTCGCTGCCGCTCGAAGTACGCCTGGTCAGCAATATCATCGAAAGTTCCCAGACCCGCGTGGAAGGCGCAAACTTTGATGTGCGCAAACATTTGCTCGAATATGATGACGTACTCAACAAACAGCGCGCGCAAATTTACAGCCAGCGCGACCGTATTTTCGTCAAAGAAGACCTAAGCGAAGACATAGCCGAAATGCTCCAAAACGAAGTGGTCAAGCGGATCGAAATTGGACTGGCAGACGAAGACGGTCCCTGGAAATTACTCGCCTGGCTAGACCAGGTTCAGCCCGCATTCGATACGCAAAACGGCTTGTTCCCTTCCTATGGATTTAAATTAATTTTGGATCAAATCGAAAGTGACGGAGACAGCGTTAAACGTTTAACGTTAAACGTTATTACCCGCGCCATTGAAGCCGAAGGCGCTCACACGCTGCGCGCCATTGACCTGCTGGTCGAAAAAACCCGCGAAGCGCTGGAAACGCAAACCACCGAAAGAGATGATGCACTCGACACCTTCTTTGAAAGTTTGCGCGATAGAGAAGATGCGCCGCGCCCGCAAAAAATATTGGAAGAAGTGAGCGCTCTGGTTCACCTGCCGCTGCGCCTTAACAATGAAATGATGCGCGCCTTGGGCGAAGACCCCGCCGCTGTCAAAGAGGATATTCAAACCATCGTCTCGGAGCAATTGACCGCGCTCAACGCCACCCGCCTGATGGGCGCAATTCAGAATAGAATTGGCGAATCCTTGCAGTGGCAAACCCCCCTGCCTTCCGAATGGGACAACCTGGAAGATGTGATGCTCCAAACTGCGCGAGAAGGGCTAACCCGCAAGCGCGAGCGTCTTATCTCCCAAATTGAACGCGACATCGAGGCTCTCCTTCAGCGCGAACCTGCCGCAACCCCTGCCGAAAAACTGCGCCTGCTCCTAACCCTTTCACACGGCACACGCGCCGCCTTTGACCAAAAGACGCACAAACAGGTTAAGCAGGGCTTTGTTCGCTTTAGTTATGTCTTCCTTGCCGCCCAACTGCTCGAAAACTGCGAGGCGCTCGACATTCAAGAAGACGTAATGCAGCATCTTAATCTGGCAGAAGAAAGATTGCGCACCACTTGGGGGCAATCTGAGTTTGCACGCTTGAGTCAAAACGCTGTCAAATTGGCTGATTTTGGACCCGCAGCGCGAATCGCCTTTGGGGAAAGTCGGCTTAATGAAGCGGCATCAGACCTGGGCGAAGTAGACCGTGCGCTGCTGGTTGAGGCAATTGGCAAATATGTTCTCAATGAGGTTCATCGTCAATTGCTGCTCAGCGCCTTCAGCGAATTGTGGGTCGAATATCTTACAAAGGTCGAGGCGCTGCGCATCTCTATTGGCTTGGAGGCTTACGCCCAACGTGACCCGCTGGTACAATACAAAGGACGCGCATCGGAAATGTTCCAGCAACTGATGGAAGATGTGCGCGGAATGGTCATTAGCCGTGCTTTTTCCGCACGACCCCGCCGCGTTGAAATTACCCCGATTGAAACTTCCGAATCTGATACCGTTGCGCCGAGTATTCCCCAGGTGGAGATTGGCAGCAGTAAAAAGAAAAGGAAGCGTCACTAAATGTGACTTTCTTTCTGTTATTGATTTGATAGGAGTTATATTTTAGAGGCAATTTGTTGCGAGATGAAACTGTCCCTTTGAATCAATATTTTTCTCTTCCCAAAGTGGAGTTACACCGTCACTTGGAAGGTTCTTTGCGCCTGACAACCATGCTCGATGTTGCGCGTCTGCATGGGGTCACGGTTCCCATTAGCCTTTTTAACTTGAGCGGGCTGGTGCAAGTGCAGGAAAAAGACCCGCAGACTTTTACCAACTTTCTCGATAAATTTAAAACCCTGCGTCTTTTTTATAAATCACCCGATGTCATTGACCGTGTGACGCGCGAGGCAGTGGAAGATGCCGCGAGAGACAATATTCGCTATTTGGAACTGCGGTTTACCCCGGTGGCATTGAGCCGCGCCGAAGGCTTCCCCCTGCACGACGTGATGGATTGGGTGGTGCAAAGCGCAAAAGAAGCCGCTCAAAAATATAAAATCAAGGTCGGCTTGATTGTGTCTGTCAATCGCCATGAAAGCCCCGACCTTGCCGAGCAGGTGGCGTGGCTGGCGGCAGACTATATTAAAGATGGCATGTTCGGCTTGGATTTGGCAGGTAACGAAGCCGAATTTCAATCCAAGCCGTTTCATGGAATTTTTAAAGAAGCAAAACAGTCTGGCTTGCATGTCACCATTCATGCGGGCGAGTGGGGACCCGCCGAGAATGTGCGTGATGCCATTCTTAACCTGGGCGCCGAGCGTATTGGTCATGGCGTGCGCGTGCTGGAAGATGAATCCATTGTGGCGCTTGCAAAGGAACGCGGCACGGTTTTTGAAGTTTGTGTCACCAGTAATTATCAATCGGGTGTGGTGCGTTCTTTGCCTGCGCACCCCCTGCCGCGCATGATGGCGGCGGGTTTGCAGGTTACGCTCAACACCGATGATCCCAGCGTCTCACGCATTACCCTTACCCACGAATACCAGCATGTTTGCGAAAAATTAAACGTACCGATGAGCGTTTTAAAGCAAAGTGTGTTAAGAGCGGCGCAGGCATCCTTTTTGAATGATGATGAAAAAACACAACTGGTTGATTCGATTAAGAAGGAATTGAAGTTGTAAATTTATGTCATTGCGAGGGCGTTCTTGCTCTTCGCCCGCAGCAATCTTCAACGCAACGGCATGGTCATATAAATCCCACCACATGTATCAAGGATATCAAAGGCGCTCCTTTGAGTTCTTCAAGATTGTGGTGTGAAACCTTCACCCCGCGCTTTACGCGTCCCTCTCCCAACATGGGAGAGGGGATGGGGAGACGGAACTCATACCAAAGGAGTATCCTATGCAAGACCTATTTAAGTCCCGTGACGTATTGAAAGTGGGAGACAGGCAATACGTCTATTATCGGCTCGATGCGCTGGAGAAGGCTGGGCTGACCAAACTCAGCAAACTGCCCTATTCCATTCGGATTGTGCTCGAAGCCGCCCTCCGCCAATGTAACGACCGCGAAATCACGCAGGAAGATGTGAAGAACATCGCCGCGTGGACGCCGAAAGGCGCGCGCCCCGGCATTCCCTTCCTGCCCGCCCGTGTGGTCATGCAGGATTTTACGGGCGTGCCTGCCGTCGTGGATTTGGCTTCGATGCGCTCCGCTGTTGCTCGTTTGGGCGGCGACCCGAAGAAGATCAACCCGCTGGTGCCTGTGGATTTGGTCATTGACCATTCGGCTCAGGTGGACTTTTTCGCCTCTGCCGATGCGGTCAACCGCAACGCCGAAGTCGAATTTCAGCGCAACCGCGAGCGCTACGAATTTCTCAAATGGGGACAAAAAGCCTTCAGCAACTTCCGCGTGGTGCCGCCCATGACCGGCATTATTCACCAGGTCAATCTTGAATATCTGGCGGATGTGGTGATGACCAAAGCGGAGTCCGACGACTCCAGTCGTCGGGCGAAGTCAGAGACTTCGCAGTCCATTTTATTTCCCGACACCGTCGTTGGCACGGATTCGCACACGACCATGATCAACGGTCTGGGCGTGGTCGGCTGGGGCGTGGGCGGAATCGAAGCCGAAGCCGTGATGCTCGGTCAACCGATGGATATGCTCCTGCCTGATGTGATCGGTTTCAAACTCTATGGCAAACTCAAGGAAGGCGTGACCGCCACCGATCTCGTTTTGACCGTGACTCAAATGCTGCGCAAGAAAGGTGTGGTGGATAAGTTCGTCGAGTTCTACGGCGAAGGCTTGAACAGCATGTCGCTGACCGACCGCGCCACGATTGCCAATATGGCTCCCGAATACGGCGCAACGATGGGCTACTTCCCTGTGGATGAGGAAACCCTGCGCTACATGCGGCTGACGGCTCGCTCCGAAGAAGTGGTTGCCCGCACCGAAGCCTACATGCGCGCCCAGGGACTCTTCCGCGAGGCGAACAGCCCCGAACCTGAATTTACCGACACGCTGGAGCTTGACCTTGCTTCGGTTGTGCCTTCGTTGGCAGGTCCCAAACGTCCGCAAGATCGCGTGGCGCTGACCGACATGAAGGATACCTTCCGCAAGGCGCTGACCGCTCCCATCAAGGAGCGTGGCTACGAACTCTCTGGCGATGCGTTGAACCGCGAATCAATTTTCGGCACCAATGGCGGCTCACAAAAGATGAAGCACGGCGCGGTGGTGATTGCCGCGATTACCTCCTGCACCAACACCTCCAATCCGTCCGTGTTGATCGCGGCGGGACTGGTGGCAAAGAAGGCGGTAGAGAAAGGCTTGAACGTCAAGCCCTACGTCAAGACCTCGCTTGCGCCAGGCTCGTTGGTCGTGACGGAATATCTTAAGAGCGCGGGGCTGCTTGAACCACTTTCCAAACTTGGATTCAATGTGGTGGCGTATGGCTGCACCACCTGCATCGGGAATTCAGGTCCATTGCCGGGTGAAGTTGCCAAGGCGGTTACGGGCGGCGACTTGATCGCTTCGGCGGTCATCTCTGGCAACCGCAACTTTGAAGGGCGCGTCCATCCGCTGGTGAAGGCGAACTATCTCGCTTCGCCGCCGCTGGTTGTGGCGTACGCTCTGGCTGGCACGGTGGACATTGATTTAATCAACGAGCCGCTTGGCACAGACCAAAGCAATCAGCCCGTTTATCTCAAGGATTTGTGGCCCAGCCAACAGGAAGTCAACGAGGCAATCGAGGCGAATGTCAAAGTGGAGATGTTCAAATCCAAATATGCCGACGTGTTCTCTGGCTCCGACATGTGGAAGGAAATCAGGGTCAAGGAAGGCGACCTGTTCGAGTGGCGCGAGGATTCGACCTACATCCACCACCCGCCCTACTTCCAGACTCTGACTCTCGATGTGCCGTCCATCCAGCCGATTGAAAATGCGCGCGTCCTCGGCTTGTTCGGCGACTCCATTACCACCGATCACATCTCGCCTGCGGGCAACATCGCCGCGGATTCTCCGGCGGGCAAATTCCTGCAAGAGCGAGGAGTTCAGCCCAAGGATTTCAATCAATATGGCACGCGGCGCGGCAATGACCTGGTGATGGCGCGCGGCACGTTTGCGAATATCCGCTTGAAGAATGTGATGGTGGCGCCGAAGGAAGGCAACTGGACGAAACACTTTAACGTTGAACGTTTAACGTTAAACGTTGAAGAGATGTCCATTTTCGATGCTGCCATGAAATATAAAGAGGCTGGCATCCCCACGATTGTTTTGGCGGGCAAGGAATACGGCACCGGCTCCAGCCGCGACTGGGCGGCGAAGGGACCGATGCTGCAAGGCGTGAAGGCGGTCATCTCCGAGTCGTTTGAGCGCATTCACCGCTCGAATTTGGTCGGCATGGGCGTGCTTCCGCTGAGATTCACCGCGGGTCAAAACGCCGAGTCGCTGGGCTTGAACGGCAGCGAAACCTTCTCCATCGAAGGGTTGAACGACCAGATCAAGCCGCAGAGCGAGGTCACGGTTAAGGCGAAGAAGTCAGGCGGTGAAGTGGTTGAGTTCAAAGCCACGGTGCTGTTGAACACCGATGTGGAAGTCAACTACTACCGCAACGGCGGCATCCTGCACACGGTGCTGAGGAATTTGGTGAAGTAAGTGAGAAGTAAAAGCGGAGCAGACTTATCATCTGCTCCGCTTTTACTTGTGAGGTAAGATCAATTATAGTCTTTGTCCTGTTTTTAAGAAAATATAGTTCCAAAAGTGGAGGCAAACACATGGAAGCAAATAAAAGCAAAATTGAAGATTTTTTGTCAGCGACTAAAACCCAATTTGTAATTCCTGTTTATCAAAGAAATTACGATTGGTCAACAGGGCAGTGTAAGCAACTGCTTGATGATATTTTGGAAGTTGGCTCAAACAAAAAAATGAGCGCGCACTTTATTGGCAGTATTGTTTACATCCATGATGACGTGTACACTGTTACTCGAATCAAAGAGTTGGTTGTGATAGATGGACAGCAACGCCTTACTACTCTTACGTTGATTTATTTGGCTTTACATAGTCTGGCTAAAGAGTTGAAAAATGAAGATTTGGTAAATGAGATAAGTGAAACTTATTTAATTAACAAATTTTCTTCCGACGCGGAGAAACTAAAACTTCGCCCAACAGAAAATAACGATAAGGCTCTAAAATACCTTCTTAGAAGTGATAACGCTGAAGAGTATCTGGAATTCTCCAAAATCGTTGATAACTTTAATTATTTTAAAGAAAGAATAACCAAAGAAAATCATCAAGTTGTTATGGCAGGTTTGGCAAAACTTATGTTCGTTGAAGTTTCACTTGACCGGGAAAAAGATGACCCTCAAAGAATTTTTGAAAGCCTTAACTCGACAGGGTTGGAACTTTCACAGTCCGATTTAATTAGAAACTATATTTTAATGGGGCTTAATCGTAAAGACCAAAATAAAATTTATCAAAATTATTGGGAGGTAATTGAGAAACTTGCAAAAGATGAAACCATGAATGTAAGCCATGTGTCTGATTTTATTCGAGATTACTTGACGCTTGAAAACAAAAGGATTCCAAATAAAGGAAAGGTTTACCTTGAGTTTAAGAAAAAGTACCCAACAACAACTTTTGATGAATTAGAGGATGCTTTGTCAAAGATTAAATCTTTGGTGAAACACTATAATAAATTAATAAATCCTCAAAATGAAGCGGATAAAGATATTCAAGCACAACTTGTTAATATAAATCGCCTTGAAGTGAATGTCGCTTATCCCTTTTTGATGAAGGCTTATGACGACTACTTCAATTCAGTCATAGACAAGGATACTTTTATACAAGTCTTAGAGTTGATACAGTCGTTTACTTGGCGTCGTTTTGTTTTAGGATTGCCAACAAATGCTTTGAATAAGATATTTATGAGTCTTTACGAAAAGATTAATCAAGATAATTATTTGTATTCCTTACAGGTTTCGCTGCTCCAGCGTTCTGGTTCTCAAAAGTTCCCCAAAAATGCAGAATTTATTGATGCATTAAAAGTCAAAGATGTTTACAACATTAAGTCTAAGAATCGAACTTATTTACTTGAACGCTTGGAAAATTACGACAACAGAGAACCTGTTTTAATTGAAGATAATTCGGATATAACTGTCGAACATATTTTTCCGCAAAACCCTGACGCTCGATGGAAGATTGATCTGGGCGCAGATGAATACAACTACATTAAAGATAATTACCTTAATACCATTGGTAACTTAACTCTTTCAGGAAACAATGGTAAGTTAAGTAATAAGCCATTTCTTGAAAAACGCGATTTGAAAGATGGAGGCTATAAAGATAGCAGGCTTTGGCTTAACAAATATCTTTCTACACTTGTCAAGTGGGATAAAACAGAAGTTGAAGAGAGATTTAATCTCATAGCAGAACGTTGTTTGAAGATTTGGAGCATCCCTAATATAATTTTGCGCGAGGAGGTGGATACTGATGAAGTGAATATATTTGAAGCCGACGACCCTAAGTTCAAAAAGTTAGAGTATGCAATTTTCTTTGACCAAAAGATTGAAGTTAATCAAATCGCTAAACTGTACGTCGAGGTTTTCAAACAACTTTTTGAATTGCAGCCCGAAACTTTTTTCACCACAGACCTCGGCGCAAAAATTGGGTTAACGAAGAACCCAATAGAAAGTAATTTGAGACAACCAGAATCTATTAATGATACTTATTACATTGAAGCAAATATGGATAGTGTGGGCAAGTTCGATAAAATTAAATATGCTTTAACCCTTTTTGATTTTGAGGATGAATTAAGTATAAAATATGCGAATTAAGTGGGTCTATAAAGAGTTTTACGCCTCTTTCTTCGGAAAATACAATATCCGTCAAATCTAAATTATGAATAAATGAA
>DYML01000115.1 GCA_020721605.1 Anaerolinea thermophila | reverse complement strand
CCAAGCCCAATTCCGCTTTGGCGTAGGCGGGCATTCGGCTCACATCCTGCCCCTGAAACCAGACCGACCCGCTCCAGGGTTTGATCAACCCCATCACCGTCCGCAGCATGGTGGTTTTGCCCGCGCCATTGCCGCCGACCAGACAGGTCAGTTTGCCCTCTTCCAACTTCATGCCCGCGCCCCACAAAATTTGAACTTCGCCATAGCCAGAGGCAACATCGCGCACTTCGAGAATAGCCATGTTAATCCTCCTCCATCAATTTTTCCGCCAGTTTCGGGTCGCCCAAATAGGCTTCGATGACTTTGGGATGGTTGGCAATTTCAGACGGCGAACCTTCGGCAATCTGCTCGCCGTAATCCAGCACCAAAATTCGGTCAGAGACATTCATCACCGCTTTCATCAAATGCTCAATCATAATGATGGTAATGCCCTGCGCGCGAATATCCAGCACCATTTGAATCATGCCGTCAATTTCAGAGGGATTCAAACCCGCCAGCACTTCATCCAGCAGAAGCAGGCGCGGATGAGCCGCCAGCGCGCGCGCCATTTCGAGACGTTTCTTCTGCGCCACGTTCAGGCTACCCGCCAGTTGGTCGCTGCGCCCTGAGATTTTGACAAAGTCCAAAGTTTCGTCGGCAATCTTGGCGGCTTTTCCCAAACTTTGATTCTCATGCCCAAAGCATGCGCCGACCATCACGTTTTCGCGCACGGTTAATTCATTCAGCGGGCGCACAATTTGGTGCGTGCGAGCCATGCCCATTTTCGCCAGATGATACGGGTGCATTTGGGTTACGTCCTTGCCCTGAAACAGAATGCGCCCTTCTTCGGGATGGTACACGCCGTTGATGGTGTTGAACAACGTAGTCTTGCCCGCGCCGTTGGGACCAATCAAACCGAAGATTTGCCCCTTGGGCAGGTCAAAGGTGACTTGCGTGAGAGCCTGCAACCCGCCGAAGCGTTTGGTAACGCCTTGAACTTGAAGGAGCATACTCATACCAATATCCTCCGCAAAAATGCAAACTTCTGGCGCAGCCAGCCGACCAACCCCGCAGGGATAAAAAGGATGATGACCAACATCAGCAAGCCTGCAATCACCAGTTGGAAGTCTTTGAGCGGCAGCGAACCGATCATCGCGTCGCTAGTCAGCAACAAGCCGCGCAGCCGCTGGTAGCCCAACGCGCCGATGACAGGTCCCAGCAAAGTCCCCTGTCCGCCGAGCATAATCATCACCAGTGATTCAATCGAAAAGCCGAGGCGGAAGGCGTCCGCAGGTTCCACATTCCCATTTTTGAAGAAGAACAGCACGCCCAACATTCCAGGTAGAAAAGCGGAAAAGACAAACGCCATCGTCTTCGCGTCGGGGGTGATGACGCCCATTACTTCGGCGGCGTCTTCATCCTCGCGGATGGACATCAACCCCAAGCCGAATTTGCTGGTCTTGATGTAATAACTGAAAATCACGGCAAAGACCGAAATGGCAATCACGCCGTAGTACGTCAGCCAGAGCGCGTCTGCTGCGCCGCCGTATTGTTTGTACACGCTGAACTGCAATTCGATTCCCGTCGGACCGCCAAATGGTTTGAAGTTTGCCACGAAGGTACGCACCGCCTCATTCACGCCGATAGTTGCCAGCGCAAAGTAAGCGCCGCGCAGCCTGAGAATTGCCTTGCCCAGACCAAACGCCAGCAGCGCCGAAGTTGCCCCGCCGCCCAAGACAGCCAGCGGAAGCGGAGCGCCCCAGGTATCGATCAGGTACATGCCCGTGTAGCCGCCCAAGCCGTAGAAAACCACATGCCCAAACGAGACGTAGCCCGTGTAGCCCATGATGATGTTCAGGCTGACCGCCATGCTGATTGCCAGCAAGATGGTGAAGCCTGTCTCGCGCAGTCCTGCGTTCCGTGTAAAAACGGGAGCCAGACCCAACGCCAGCACAATGAGAAGCGTCAGCCAGAAACCAGGGTGAAGCCATTGTTTCATTTTTTGCCTCCCAACAAGCCGCTCGGTTTGACCAGCAGAATGACGATGAACAGGACGAATTCAATCACGGGAACCCAGGTGTTCGGCATGGTCAGCGGAAGCACGCCTTCCAGCACGCCCAGAATCAGCCCGCCGACCAACGCCCCCAGCGGATTTCCCAACCCGCCCAGCACGCCGATGATGAAACTTTTCTGCTGGTACAAATCGCCCGAAAGGATGGTGAACGAGAAGAAGGTGGCAATCAAGCCGCCTGCAATCGCCGCCAGCATGGTGCCGATTCCAAAACTGAGCGCCAGAATGCGCGCGGAGGGAATGCCCATCAACTCGGCGGCGGCGCGGTTATTAGACACGGCGCGGATGTATTTCCCCGTGCGCGTGCGATAAAGAAAGGTGTAAAGAATTGCAGTGACCGTCAGCGTGACCAGCGCGGCGACCAGCCTGGTGCCTTGCAGGGTCAGCGGACCCAGTTCAACATTCCCCAAAGAGAAGCCAATATCGCGCGGGGTGGTGGTGAAGGCGGCGGTTCCCAACCCGATGATAATCATATTGATGGCGAAGGTCGCCAGCAGGGTCGAAAGATAGGGCGCGTTGATGACGCGCTGAATGGCGATGACGTAAATCAAAACGCCCATCAGCAGCCCAAGCAAAGCCACCAGTACCAGCGACAGGTAGGGGTTTAATCCAAGCCCGCTGAAGAGCAGGTACACGCCGAACATCCCCAACGAAATCAGCGCGCCATGCGCCAAGTTGATGACGCGCATCACGCCCCAGATTAGGTTGAGTCCCATGGCGGCAATGCCATAGACCACGCCAATCAATAAGCCGTCAACCAGTGAAGTAAGAATCATGCCAGCATTCATGCGAGGTTGCCTCCGTGAATGGAAACAAGTTCCCCGCAGGCGCAAGTTGCTCAATGTCATTGCGAGGGCGCTAGCCCGAAGCAATCTCCATTTGGTATTGAGATTGCTTCGCCGCCCGCTCTGCGAATCAAGAGCGGCGAAGCAATGACATGCGAGAAGTTATTTATCCGCGCCTGCGGGGAATAAGGAGAAGAAACTTATTTGATGGGGTAAACGGTTTCGGCTGTCTTGCCTTCGAGGGGCCAGACCACCTGCTTGACCAATGCGCCGCTGGCGTCTTTCTGCCATTGGACGTAGACCATCGAGTGACCAACCTGCAAGCCGTGATTTTCAGCCGAGGTGTCGAACTTGATGTGACCGAAGAAGGTCATCATGTCTTCGCTGTCAATCGCGGCTTTGACCGCTTCAACATCGAGACTGCCGGCGGTTTCGATTCCCTTTTGCAGAATCAAGCCCGCGGCATATCCGCCCGCGGCGTGGTAGGAAGGTTCTTCGCCAAAGGCGGCTTTGTAGGCTTCGATGAATTCCGCGCCTGTGGGACCGTAATCGGGAGCGAAGGCGGCGAGGGGTTCCCATTGGCTGGGACCCACAATGCCAAACGCGGCGTCGCCAATTTCAGCAAAAGTCGGTTCGGGGGGAGCCACCAAGAGCGAGATGAATTTGGCGGCAACGCCCTTATCAGACAAGGCTTTGGCAAATTGCTGACCATCGGCGAAGTGACCGCCGCCCATGATGGCGTCCACATCGGCGGGGATTTTGTTGATGATGGGCGCGAAGTCGGTCGTGCCGCTATCGTAGCCTTCGTTCAAGACCACTTCGTAGCCTTTTTCGATGGCGTATGCTTCGAGCGCGGTCACAACATCGGTCGAGAATTTATCGTTCTCATGCACGATGGCGATTTTCTTGGCGGCGGCATCGGCGTTGGCGAGTAAATCCAGCGAGCCAGTCAGGTAGGCGCTGGCGGGGGTGTAGGCTTGGTAAACGAGGGTGTAGCCCTTCTGATAGGTGCTGTCAGAAGCCGCGCCCGTCGTCACCATAATTTTTCCGTATTGTTCGGCAATAACTGCCGAAGCATCCGCAAGACCCGAAGAGTATGGGCTGATGAGGAAATCGGCGTTGTCTTCGGTGACGAGTTTGGTGTACAGTTCTTGCACGCGGTCTTTGTTGGATTCATCATCGTAGAATTTTGAATCAAACTTGACGACGGTGCCGTCCGCGAGGGGAACTCCACCCGCCGCGTTGACCTGATCCATCCACAACTTGAATCCGTTATTCTGACGGGTGGATTCCACGTTGAGTTTTCCCGTCAACGAAGCGGTGAACCCGACGATGGCAGTTTTCTCCACTGCGGCGGCGGGGGCTTCTTCAGCAGCGGGGGCTTCGGTTGCGGCGGCGGCGGGAGCTTCAGCAGCAGGCGCTTCTTCAACGGCAGGCGCGCCGCAGGCGGCGAGCGCAAGGCTCAAAATAACAAGCACAGCAAACAGGTTGAACAGTGAACGTTTCATCTTGAACAAATCTCCTCTTTTGGCGAAAAGAATGAAAAAGCGAATCACGCGCGCACGTGACCGCATTTGAACTTATTATAGGTCGCAAGGGGAAATATCGAATAAAAACGGATGGGGCAGATGTAAATAATTTATAAATAACTGGGCGCAAAAAACATCCGAAGCCCGCTGCGCGAGACTTCGGATGTTTGGCGGCTGACCGATACCCCAGACGCGCAGTGCGGAAGTTCAGGGCGTGGTTATCTGGCTTAGTTCTGCTGCCAGTGGCAGGGAGAATATTTCCCTTCTTAATAGGCGGCTGGTGAAGAATAACACTTCAAAATTTTCGACCTTGCCCGTTTTGGGGTTCATGCGGACGATAATTTCATCTTCCAATTCTTCCGATTCCTGTTCGGCATATGGCGGCATGGTATTGACATATAAAATATCGGCTTCACGGTCATATTGGAAAGTTAACTTTTCTGCCATTCTATTTCTCCGTTCATCACGCGGCGGGTGATATAAGCGGTGATAATCCAACTGCGTTCAGCGGGAGTATCGCTCACCACCACCACCGCCACATATTTTCCCTGCCGCACATCTTCAAACCAACGGTAGAACATCCGCGCCCCACTCATGCGGACGCTGCGCCGCACTTCATCGGGGTCTGCCAGCGTTTGCGCCAATTGCAACAGGTATTCAGGGAGCAAGTCAGGATGAGTCTGAGCAATGTGCGCTTCGCGTTCATCGGTTAAATCCACTTCGCTTTTCAAGTAGGGGCATGAAAATTTATGCATTGCGTTTCTCTGAATAATTTTACCCCTTAAACCGATAGCCCATGCCATGCTCGGTCAGCAGGTGACGCGGGTTGAGCGGGTCTTTTTCCAACTTCTGCCGCAGACGCCCCATGTACACCCGCAGGTATTCCGCTTCGTCACCGTATTCCACGCCCCAGACGTTTTGCAAAATAATGCGGTGCGGCAAAACCTTGTCGGGATGTTTCAGCAAATAGACCAGCAGATTAAACTCGGTCGGGGTCAGTTCGACGGGCAAATCATTGACCAGAACCGCGTGGCGTTCCATATCCACGCAAATATCGCCGCGCACCAGCCGCTCGGAGGTGGAGGTCGGCTCCTGCCAGCGGGCGCGGCGCAGCACCGCCTTGATTCGCCCCATCAACTCGCCCACGCCGAAGGGTTTGGTCAGGTAATCATCCGCGCCGAGGTCGAATGCTTGCACCTTGTCTGATTCTTCGCCCAGGGCGGTGAGAATGATGATGGGCGTTTGCGAGGTCTCGCGGATTCGGCGGGTGGTTTCCAGCCCGTCGAGGTGCGGCATCATCAGGTCGAGAATCACCAGGTCAATGGGTTCAGCGTGAAACGCCGCCATTGCCTCCAACCCATTCGAGGCGGTGATGACTTTGTAGCGCCGCGCTTCGAGGTTGCGCCGCACAAAATCGCGCAGGGCTTTTTCGTCATCCACGACCAGTACGAGGGGGTCATTCATGGGGAGTCCTTGGGGTAAGTTGGTAAATTGGTAATTGGATTAGATGGTTTCCAAATTCAATGGGATGGAAAACGCAATGCACGCGCCTGCGTTTTTTGGCTCGACCCAAATTTCGCCTTTGTGCGCGCGAACCAAGCCCTGACAAATCGCCAGCCCCAAGCCTGCTCCGCTGGAAACTCGCGCCAGGCTGTCATCCAGCCGATAGAAGCGCTCAAAAATACGCTCGCTTTTTTCGGGCGGAATTCCAATGCCGTCATCCAGCACGCGGAAGATAATCGCGTTGCCCTGCCTGCCGACTTGGACTTGAATCGCCGCCGCGCTGCCCGCATATTTAACGGAATTTTCAATCAGGTTGCGGAGGATGGTTTCGAGGCGCGGCACGTCGGCGTAGAGCGGCGGCAAGCCCGCTTCCACCTGCATTTCAAATTTGTTTCCGCTTTCCAGCCGCGCCCGTTCTGCCGCGCGGCGGATGACTTCTTCGATGTCGCATTTTTCCAACGACAGGCGCAGCGAACCCGCCTCAATGCGCGATAAATCCAACAGGTTGTTGACCAGCCCCGTTAGTCGGTCGGTTTCGTTGGAGATGATGGATAAAAATTCGCGCTGTGATTTAATATCCCATTCCACATCCTCCGCCAGCAGGGTCGAGGCGTAGCCTTTGATGGCGGCGAGCGGCGTGCGCAGTTCGTGCGAGACGGTGGAAATCAAATTGGATTTCATGCGGTCGAGTTCGCGGTCGGCGGTGATGTCGTGCAGAATCACGCCGCGCCCGATGGTCGTATCCCTGCCGTCGGTCACGTCGAAAGTCTCGAAGCGCAAGTTGAGCGGACGCCCCGCGTACATCACCGCAATCTCCGATTTTTGATTTCCTTCGAGGATGTTTTTGATTTCGTCTTCCTTCGTGATGGATTCAAGCGCTCCGCTCAAAATGCGGCTGATGACCCGCTCCACTTGAATCTGATTCATGTCTTCGGCGGCAAGCCCCGCAAACTCGTTCACCCTGCGATTGGCGTAAATCACCGCGCCTTTCAGGTCGCTCAAAATTAAGCCGTCTTCCATGGATTGCACCAGCGCTTCGAGGCGGCGGGTTTGTTCCTGCAAGCGCGTGTCGCTGCGCTCGAAGAGAATGGCATTTTCGATTGCCATCGTTGCTTGGTTGGCAAAACTCGAAAGCAGTTGAATTTCATTCTCGCTGAACTCGCGCGGCGTGGGATGAAAAACCAGCAGGCAGGTGGGCGGCGCGTGTTTGGTGGTGAGCGGCACGCCCAGCACGGCGCGGTAGCCCTCGGCGCGGGCGCTCTGGCGGCGCGGCTTGTACGAGGGGTCGGTTTCGGTGTCGCTGACTTGAATTGGCTCGCGCGCGCGCAAGGCTCGCATACTGACCGAACTCGGCTCGCTGGGCTGCAACGACAACTGCTCGGTGAATCGTTGTGAAAGCCCCCTGCTGGCGCGGACGCGAAATTCGCCGCGCTCAGGTTCCAGCGCAATAATGGCAATCATCCGCACATCCAGCAGGCGGGTTACTTGTTCGAGAATGCGGTCGAGAACCACATCCAGTTCGAGGGAGGAAACCACCGCCGCGCTGGTTTCCAGCAGGGTCGCCTGTTCCTTCATTCGCTCGGCGATGGAATTTTCCATGCGTAAAATACTGCGAATGAGATTCCCAATCTGGTCGGCGCGGCGCGAGAGTTTTTCGATGTGCTTGCGCTGGCTGGGTTCAATCTTCTGGTTGAGTCCAATCGCCTCGGAAATGGGAGCCAGCCTTTCGATGGGATTAATCACGCGCCACGAGAGCATTCCCCAAAACGCAAGCCCAATCAAAATGAAAGTTCCCACCGCAATTTGGGTAATGCGCTGGAGGATGAGGCGGGTGGCAAAAGCGTTTTCCGTTGGGCGGCTGATGACCACGCCCCAATCCACGCTGGGAACGGAGGCGAAGGTGTAGAGCCTTTCGCGTCCGTTGAGGTCGGTTGTAATGATCGAGCCGCTTTTGCCCGCCAAAGCCTGCGTATAAATTTCAGGCAGAATCTCATTTGCAGGCTTTAATAAAAACGCCGTGTCGGGGTGCGCGATGACCTGTCCGCTGGCGTCGAGAATCAAAATCTCAAAGCCTTCTTCGTTTTTATGTTCCGAAACAATTGCCGAGAGAGTCTGGCTCAAATTTTCGAGTTTGAGGTTGGTGCCGACCAGTCCCAAAAATTCCCCGCTGGCTGAACGAATGGGCATGACTGCCGTTGCCACCGCCTGCTGGGTGGTGGGTGAAATTCGTCCTTCGGAAATTAATGGGATGTTTGAAGTTAATGTGTTTTGATAATAATCGCGGAAGGAAAAATCCACGCCGACAGTTGATTCGGGTCCCGTTGGGAAATGGTACAACATGATTCCGTCCGCGCCGAGGCGGTAGATTAAATTCACATCGGGGCGGGCGCTGAGGACGATGGAAAAAACTTCCCCCATGTTTTTTGTATCCAACTCAATCACGCTCGGATAAAAAGAAAGTTCCTCGACTGTGTTCAACGAATTGCCGATGGCGATGTCTGTCTCCAGGGCAATCGCACGCGCCAGGGCAATGTCGTTGGCTTCCACATCCGCGCGGATTCGCGCCCCGACCAGGCGGTCAAATACCAGCAGCGTTACCAGAAACGGAATAATCAAAAACAGGTAAAACGCCAGAAGTTGAAGCCCAAGATCGCGGTAAAAGGTCAGCCATCTACGCATGGAGGTTGGGGAGTATTTTACTACCTTGATAAGTGAAAGGGAGTCCAGAAATTCCACTTCTGGACTCGCCGCAAACAGAACTCGTAGACTCTGCAAGCGATTACGGCATGTGACCTTCCATGCCGCCCCCGCCCATGCCTTCGGCGTCTTTGACGGGGATGGTCAGGCTGAGGTCGGCGCGGTTTTTGAACTTGAGGGTCAGAGAAATTTCATCGCCTGCTTTCAGGTCGCGGGTCAGACCAATCAACATGACGTGGTAGCTGCCAGGTTTGAGTTCGGTCATTTTCCCAGCAGGCAGTGAGATCAGTTGTTGTTGAATCATCTCCATCGTGCCGTCGGCTTTCATCTGGCTCAGGTGCAGTTCCACGGCTTGCGCCACATCCGAAGATGCGCCGATTAATTCATCGTCTGCATCGGTTCCATTTTGCAGCATCATGTAGGCGGCGCTGTTGCCGTCCTTCATGCCAGAACGCGCCCAAAAATCTTTTGCAGCGACTTCATTTGGCATGTTCGCGCCACAGGCGGCAAGCAGCAGGGAGGTCAAAATGAGGGAGAAGAATATTTTTTTCATGGGTGAGTTTTCCTTTGGAGTTTTTGAAATCATAGTAATCAAGCAAGGCGCTTGTACTTTGTGCAAGAGTTTTTCATCACAGAAAACGCAAGGGGGGACGAAGTTTTTTTAGGTTTTCCTTTGTGTACCTTCGTTGCCTTTGTGGTTGAATCTTTTTCAGGGTTTGGTATGCAAGTATTGAATCGCCTCCTGCATGTTTGCAATTTTCCCGCCGAAGCCCGTTTGGAATTTCTGCGCGTCCTGTTGTGAGCCAAAGGTCAGCACGCTCGGCGCACAGCAGATTGTCAATTCACTGCCGAGGAGATAAACCGCCTGCCCCGCGCTGAGGATGTGTCCGCGCAGGTAGTCGGCGGTGAGCGCTTGCTGGCTGTCTTTAGCGTGATGTTGAATCATCAAGCCGCAGTGGGCGCAGCAGGCGCGTTTTTGTTCGCCGCTCTCCAATTGCACAATGAACACCGTCCGCTCGGAGATGGGTTTGCCGCACATGGCGCATTGATTGGGTGATGGAACCGCCAACGCCGCGCCGCCGTGTTTTTTCTGGATAATTCCCGCCACCGCCAATTTGTCCAAATCCCGATGAATGGTCATGTTGGAAACGCCAAACGCCTCCGTCAATTCTTGAATGGAGGCGCTGCCCTGCTTTTGCAGGAGTTCGATGATTTTTTTCTCGCGGTCTAGGGAGGTTGTTGTCATGTTATATTTCGTTACCTACAACAAAATATAACAAATCAGGGTGTATTTGTCAAGTTAGTTTCACCTTGATGAACAGAGATGGTTTGGGATAAACGACATCCCCCTATCCTGTGTGACTGAACTTAGCCGCCGTAGGCGGCTTCGTAAATATAACCCCGACGTTAATCGGGGCGGGCTATTTCGCGTGATACTTTCTCCCGCGCCACGTCACCCCCTGCCCCGAAATCACTTTCCACGCGGAAGCCAACATCATGGCGGCAAAGACCCCTGCGCCCAGCGGCGTGGTCAGCGCGTACCAGGCAGAGATTTTCATGCCGCGATTCACTCTTACGCGGAAGTAGATCAACCATGCCCAGACACTCAGAGATTGAACGATGATCACAACTGCCAGCCATGTCCCGCCGTTGAATAGCCAGCCGATTCCAAGCAGAGTCCACAACGGAAGGAAGAGCGCCGCCATCAACGCCAGCAATGCGCCGAATGCGCCGAGCAGCAACAGGGCGGGATGTCCGCTGAGACCGAGGTAGATGTTTTTTGTCCAGCCTTCCCACATGGAGGGCAGATCGGTGTACATGCGCGTGCGGATGACTTTCATTCCGTCAGCAACGACGAGCCGATGTCCGTTCCACTTGACCTGCTCTGAGATGGCTTTGTCTTCGACGATCTGGTCTTTTACTTTTTCATGTCCGCCGATGGAATCGTATACACTGCGCCGAATTAAAATAAATTGTCCGTTGGCGATGGCGTCGCGGCTGTTTGGGTCGTTGACTTTGCGCGGCGAGAATCCAACCGAGAGGGCGGTCATCACCAGCGGCATAACCACCTTCTCCCAGAATGAGCCGAGGATTTGCTCGTTCATGGTGGTGAACATATCCACGTGAGTTTCAAGGGCTTTGGCGTAGCAGGCTGAAATGGCGTTTGGCGCGAGGAAGGTGTCGGCGTCTACAAAGCAGAGCCACTCACCATGCGCGGCGGCTGAGGCTTGGAACAAGGCATGGGGTTTGCCTGCCCAGCCTGCGGGTAGTTCTTTTCCGCTGATTGGGAGCAGGCGAGAGTCGCGGGACGCGAATCCGCTTAATTGAGTCAGAGTCGAATCGGTCGAGCGGTCATCCAAAACAATCACTTCGAGGTTGGGATAATCCTGCCCCAGCGCGGACTCGACGCAGGCGCGGATATTTTTTTCTTCGTTGCGGGCGGGAATGCAAATCGAAATCAGCGGCGCGTTGGCGGGCGGCGTTGCAGGCTCGACAACAACATCAAGATGATATTGATTGTGAATCCAATAGATGATGATCAGCGCGGCGAGGAAGAGCAGGGTGGAGGTGAGGAGATAAGGCATGGGGTTTGGGTAAAAAGTAAAAGGTGAGAAGTAAAAAGTAAGAAGTAAAAAGTAAGACCCGTCACTTTTTACTTCTCACTTCTCACTTCTCACTTCTCACTTCTCACTTCTCACTTCTCACTTCT
>DYML01000114.1 GCA_020721605.1 Anaerolinea thermophila | reverse complement strand
AGGTCACCGCTCGGCGGTCTTTGGGATTCAATCCACTTCTGAGAAAAAATACACGGGGATTTTATCGTTGCATTTCTTCTATCTCAACGTCGGCACAGGAGGGCATCCCTGGATCGTGCGCGTGGAAATTCCCAAATGGGTTGCGGATGATAAAGAGAAGTTGGATTTACTGCACGGCGTTTTGGTTGAGCAATGCCGCATGATGGGCAGCAAACCCTATCCATATTTACTGCATCGCGCACATGAGACTGCGGTTGTCAAAATGGAAGAGAAACAGCAGATCGAGCAAATGCTGGCGATGGAATTACGCAATCAGGGTGAAGAAATGGACGATGGCTCGTACAAACAATCCGCGAAGGGTTTGCAGGGAAGAACAAGAATGTAATTGCAGCCCCCTCCGCCCTATCGGGCACCTCTCCCAAATACGACATGGATACTTTGAATCATCATCCTAATTTTTTCTGTCGTATTTGGGGGAGGACGGGAGGGGGCAGGAGAAAAACATGACACAACAAATCGAAATCGGACGTTTACTGCGGGCTGGGACAACGGGATTCATTGCGGGTTGTCGCGTCTCGCAATTGACCGTGCCAGCCTTTGGCGCATTGGTGCGCGCGCCGCTGGGCGAAGGCTATCAAGTGTACGGACTCATCCACGATATTCACATTGACGATGATGGGCTGGTACGCCAGTTGGTGACATCAGATCATGTCAGCGAGGAAGTGATGAAGGACAACCGCGAGCGGCGCATTGTGCCTGTGGAAATGTCCGTGCTGGCGGTGGGATATGAGCAAGATGGCAAGGTTCATCACCTCCTGCCGCCGCGTCCGCCGTTGAGTTTGGATGTGATCTATTTGTGCGATGACACGGATTTGGTCAGGTTCACATCTGCGGGAAAGTTTGGGTATTTCAGGCACATTCTCCGCGCACAGGAAATTCCCATCGGCGAAGTGCTGGCGGCACACATGTTGCAGGCTTCCAAAGCGCACAAAGATTCCGCTTGGCGCGAGAATGCCATTCAAGAGTTAATCACCTTACTGCGCGATGATTATCCGACCTTGATGAACGCCTTGGGTGCGCTGGCTGATATTTCGTAAAGAGCATTAACCACGAAGGGTCACTAAGGAGCACAAAGGAAAACCAAAAGGTTTTAAACCTTTGTGACACTTTGTTCCTTTGTGGTAAATCAAGGAGGAAATTATGCAAAAGAAAATTTATTTACCCGTTCCGCCGCGTGTGGAGCGAGTTGGAAAGGCTGTTTTGGACGCTTCTTTCAAGGTTCACACTGCTCTGGGACCTGGGTTGTTGGAATCAGTTTATGAGACTTGCACAGCGTTTGAGACTCGGGAAAGCGGTTTGCGTGTGGCTATTCAAGTGGCTTTGCCTGTGACTTATAAAGACATAAAAATGGATGCTGGTTTGCGCCTTGATATGCTGGTTGAGGATTGTGTAATTGTGGAATTCAAATCAGTTGAGACAATGAATCCTGTGTATGATGCTCAATTGATAACGTATTTGAAACTCACTGAAATACGACTCGGATTTCTCATTAACTTCAATGTGGTTCATTTGAAAGATGGGATTAAGCGAATTGTTTATTAAGAGCATTAACCACAAAGGGAACAAAGGTACACAAAGGTTAAGAACTTTTTCTTGCTCTCCTTAGTGACCCTTTGTCCCCTTTGTGGTAAAAGATTCAACCACGAAGGGTCACAAAGGTACACAAAGGTTAAGAACTTGTTCTTGCTCTCCTTAGTGACCCTTCGTTTCCTTTGTGGTAAAAGATTCAACCACGAAGTGTCACAAAAGTACACAAAGGTTAAGAACTTGTTCTTGCTCTCCTTAGTGACCCTTCGTCCCCTTTGTGGTAAAAGATTCAACCACGAAGTGTCACAAAGGTACACAAAGGTTAAGAACTTGTTCTTGCTCTCCTTAGTGACCCTTCGTCCCCTTTGTGGTTAATGGTTTTTCCTCGTGGTAAAAAAGGAGTCAGCATGGAAAATAAAATTATCGGATACATAGTTGGCGGCGGACTGAAAGAATCCTTCCGCGTGCGGTTGACGGTTGATCCACTCACGGTGCAGGAAGGCGCGTTTGTGGTGATCGAGAGCGGGGACTATCATTTTTATGGATTGGTGACCGATATGCAGCTCGGCGCGACGGATGACCGTTTTGCGGATGAGAAGTCTGACCGATTGCCTGCGGCGTTGGCGAAGGCTTTGCATGGACAGACTCTGTATACCAATCTCGAAGTGCTGCCCGCGTTGATGCTTGAGCGCGGACCTGACCCCGCTTCGCCTGAGTATGATATTTGGGTCAAGAAGATCGGCGATTCAGTTCCGCACCCGATTCCTGTCAAGACGGTGCCGCCGCATCATTCGCAGGTGCGGATGGCGAATGAGGGTGACATCGCTGAGATTTTCGGCGACCCGAATGTGGACGGTAAATTTATCATCGGCTATACCCGCGAGCAGGGACATCCCGTTTGCATTGACATGGAAAAGTTCGTGCAGAGGTCGTCGGGCGTGTTCGGCGCGACGGGTACGGGCAAGTCGTTCCTCACGCGGCTGGTGCTGGCGGGACTGATGCACTACAACAAGGCGTCGGTGTTGGTGCTGGACATGCACAACGAGTACGGGTTTGACGATGTGGCGTCAGACACGAAAAAAGCCGTGACGGGACTTAAGACCAAGTTCAAGTCGAAGATTCGAGTCGTCGGCTTGGGAGCAGGAGCAACCATCAGAGGGCAAGTCCCCGACTTTAATTTGGAAATCTCAACAGGCGACATTTCCACAGCCGATATCGAAACGTTGAGCCGTGAATTGAATCTGAAAGAGACCACGCCCACCACGTTGAACGCCTTGTTCGGGTCGTTCAAGAATGAGTGGTTCGCGCGCTTCAAGGCGATGAACCGCGAAGAGGTGGAAGTGGAGGATGAAAAGGGAAAGATGAAGCGCGTGCCGCATCCCGATAGTGTGGCGGCGTGGGCAGACAGCAATGGTGTGAACATCATGGCGGCGGAGGCTCTGCACGATAAACTGCGGCGCTTGTTCGGCAAGCCGTATATCGTCGAGAAAGATACGGGCGAGAGCATGAAAAATATTATCGCCGCGCTGGAGAATGGTCAGCATGTGGTGCTGTCGTATGGCGAACACGAAAGCGACCTGGATTATCTGCTCGTGTCGAATTTGCTGACGCGCAAGATCCGCGCGGCGTGGGAGAAGAAGACCAACGAATTCCGCACGCACGGGAGGAGTGAGCCGCGTCCGCTGGTGATTGTGGTGGAGGAGGCGCATAAACTGCTCAACCGTGAGATGGCGGCGCAGACGACCTTCGCGACCATCGCGCGCGAACTACGCAAATATTATGTGACCCTGCTGATCGTGGACCAGCGCCCGTCGCAAATTTACGACGAGGTGATGAGCCAGCTGGGCACGCGCATCAGCGGCTGGCTCGGTGATGACCTGGATATTCAAGCCGTGCTATCGGGTCTTTCTGGGCGGGACGCCCTGCGCGGTATGCTGGCGCGACTCCAACCGAAAGAGGAAGTTCTGCTCTTGGGCTGGGGCGTGCCGATGCCGCTGCCTGTCAAGTCACGCAGGTATGATGATGTGTTTTGGAAGGAGTTGCTGGGCGATCAAAAAAAGAGTCGAGAACAAAATTTGCGAGAATTGAATCCTGATTGGGGTAAAGATTAATCTTGGAGGTGTTGGCTTATGAATACATCTGATATCATCGCGATTTTGGCAATAAGTGTATCTGCTCTTGTGACAATAATTGTTGCAATTACTTCGTATCGAAGTAATAAGTTGAATATTCAGGCAAGACGCTCTGAGATGGCTTTTGAAAAGCAAATCGAGGCATTCAGAGAGATTGCCGAGAAAATTAGCGGTATAAGAAAGGCGATAATCGGCTTACAAAAGCCTTATGACGAATCATCTGAGAATGCTTTCTATCGCGCAGTTGAAAATGCTACGCTTGATTATGTTTTTACTTACAGGAAATACAGGGTATATCTCCCGTCGGAGCTTGATAAGGCATTGATTGAATTTAGTAAAAAAGCAATTTCTTATTATTCAGGCGCGGACTACACAAAGCATGATGCGTTCTTGGATGATTTCAACAAACTTGAACCAAATATAGTAAAAATTATGAACAAACATATGGGTATCAATTAATTGAGCGGGGCGCAGAATTTGAAGGAGTTGGGGTTTTGATAGTAGAATCCGTTTGTAACAAGAGCAAGAAGGAGCGAAAAATTTATGAGCAAGCAAATTCCTAAATTCAAGAACGAAGATGAAGAACGGGATTTTTGGAGTAAAAACGATTCTTCCGAATTTCTCGATTGGAGCGGCGCCGAGCGGGTGTTATTCCCCAATTTGAAGCCATCCACCAAGGCGATTTCATTGCGCCTGCCTGAATCACTTTTGGATGCTTTGCGCCAACTGGCGAATGAGCGTGATGTGCCTTATCAATCCTTAATCAAGATTTTTTTACAGGAACGAATTGAAGAGGATTTCAAGTCGCGCCATTTGCCTAACGCTGGGTAATGATTGATGATGCGTATTGCAAGGAATTGCTTGGCGGCGGAGGGAAGAAGAGTGAGGCGCAGAATTTGAAGGAGTTGGGGTTTTAACATACGAGGAAAAATAATTTTGGGATGATAAAATACTATTTGATAACAAAACCCGTCTTGTCGGGGCTATAAAGTTATATTCGAGAAGGAGGAATATATGCCGGAAATTCCTGCAAATTCATTGTTTGGATATATTGGAACAGTATTTTTTTTGTTAGGGGTATTTTTGATTTTGTCAGGCTTAGGGATTGTAAAAATCCAGCAGATAACGGTTAACAAAGGCGCAGGTACACTAGTTACTGGCGTTATTATTGCAATAATTGGTGGAATATTGATTTCATCGGAAATTAAAACAAAGGGCAATGATGCAAATATTTTGCCCGCATTTACGCCAACAGTAGTTTCTGCCCTTCGCGAAACTCAAACTTTTATTACTCCAACAGTAATTCCTGCTTATATAGCGGTAACAAACGAGGAAGTTGCAAATATCAGATGGCGTGACGAAATACCAGTATTTAATGGCGCTATAACCATATCCTTAGATAGGACTTACGGTGAAAATAATATCGAAATTTCAGTACGTTCACCAGGCTATCCCAGAGAAACTTATACAAGCCTGTCTATTAGTGATAAAGTTGTTTTTCATGGGGACTCGGATTTTGAAATTTTAATTACTGACTATAAGGCTAT
The DNA here is from genome assembly GCA_020721605.1 of Anaerolinea thermophila. Lineage (GTDB taxonomy): Bacteria > Chloroflexota > Anaerolineae > Anaerolineales > Villigracilaceae > Villigracilis. The sequence goes on along the minus strand of DYML01000114.1, from coordinate 6,107 downwards.
TGGTGGTTTTGTGCCCGATTATGAGATTCAAGTAGTAGTAAAAAAGATGCCTAAGTCTGAGTACACAGCTACCCCAGAGTATATGTTACAGGAGATTGTTCTTGTTAAGTTGGGTGAAGAAGTTAGTGTCTTCGACGGAGAAATTTTTGTTGAATATATAAAAAATGGTCTTTTAGGCAAAGAAATAAAAATTCGTTCATCTGGCTATGTGAGCGAGGATTTTGTTGTGGGTGTAGGAAGTAAAATAAAATATGAAGGAAAGCATAGTTATGCTATTGTTATTACGAATTATAGTAACATTGGATTAGAGTTAACTGTTTACAAGTAATGGTTGGGTCAATTAATTTGCGCTTTGTCCTAATTGTGCGAGGGGCTGATTGGTGGTGAGTCATATCCGCGTGAGGGGAGGGTCGGTGCGGGATAAATCCCTGCCTAAGTTCGTGAAAGTCCACTGGCGTGGACTCCGCGATTAGCACGAAGTGCTTCCATGTTTTGAGGGAGGGTTTCAACCCGAACGATGCGAAGAACGAGATAACACTGGGCTAAATATCCAGTGTTTTTTTGGGGTGCGAGGGGCTGATTGATGGTGAGCCATGTCCGCGTGAGGGGGAGAGCCAACGGGCGGGAAGTGCTATAATTTAAGTCATGAAAAGCAAGAAGTTTAGAATCCCTCGCAAAAGAATCGCCGCCTTTTGTCAGCGCTGGAGCATTACCGAATTTTCACTGTTCGGCTCTGCCCTGCGCGATGATTTCCGCCCCAACAGCGATGTGGATGTGCTTGTCAGCATTGATCCGAAGGCGCAAAATATTGGGCTGTTTGAAATCATTGACATGAAACTCGAACTTGAAACGATGTTCAAACGCCCCGTTGACCTAGTCGAAAAAGAGGGACTTCGTAATCCGTACCGCAGAAAAGAGATTCTTCGTACCGCGCAGGTGATCTATGCCGCGTGATGAGCAGGCAAAATCTTATTTGTGGGACATCCGCGAAGCAGCCCGTGAGATTGAAGACTTTATGCGCGGGGTCAAATTTCATGAATTTGAAAATGATAAAAAATTGCGCTACGCGGTTGAAAGGCAACTGCATGTAATCGGCGAAGCCGCAAATCATATCGCTCCGCAATTTCGTAGTAAACATCCTGAAATCAACTGGAAACGGCTGATTGAACTCCGTAACGTCATTGCACACGAATACGGCGAAACTTTGACGAATCGTATTTGGCTCGGTGCGACAGACGGTCTGTCTGAGTTAATTGAAACTTTGAACGGATTGCTGACAGAAGAATAGAAATAAAAGGTACCGAGAAAACACTGGGCTAAATGTCCAGTGTTTTTTATTGAGAGCGCGGGGCTGATTGGCGGGGTAAAATAAAGGAAAGTTTTTCAACTCTCAAAAAGCAGGTGAACCCATGTTGCAAAAAACCCCCGAACTGACTATTCCGCTCAACAACCCCTTTCAAAACGATCAGCTGGAACGCAGTACCATTGCCGATAACTTAACCCTGCTGGTGCAATCCACCAACCAGCCGTTTGTGATCAGCATTCAGGCGCCATCAGGCTGGGGAAAATCCATCTTCATTAAAATGTGGCAGGCGCAGTTGGAATCGTTGGGTCACATCTGCTTTTATTTCAATGCCTGGGAAAATGACTTCGTAGAAGACCCGCTGATTGCCTTCATCGGCGAGATGAACAAAACCACCCTCGATAAAAGTTTGATGGGGCAGTTCAACGCCCAGATCAAAAAATTGCAAAACTTTGGCGGCAAAATCGCGCGGCGCGCCCTGCCGCTCACCATTCAAATTGCCACACAAGGCTTGCTTGGGCAGGAGACAATCAAAAAAGCCTCCGACATTTTGTTTACCAACGGCAGTGAAATTGCCAACTTCGCATCCGAACTGGCAGAAGAGAAAATTCGTCAATACGAAACCGATAAAAACGGCATTCAAGAATTTAGAAGCGAGTTGAAAAAGTTTATTAAATCACTTTCCACCACAAACGGCAGGCGCACACCGATAGTCTTCTTTATAGATGAACTCGACCGCTGCCGACCCGAATTTACCATTTTGCTGCTGGAGCGCATCAAACAGGTTTTCAGCGTCGAAGGCATGGTCTTTGTCCTTGGCGCCCACCGCGCCCTGCTTGAGCAGTCTGTCAAGTCTGTTTACGGATCAGAGATAGACCAAGACGGCTACCTGAGGCGCTTTATTGACTTCAGCGTTAATCTGCCCGAACCCACCGTAGAAAAATATTGTAAATTTCTTTTCGACCGCTTCCAACTTCAGGAAATATTTATCAAACGCCGCAGCGGGCGCGAAGAGAGCGAATCGCTCGTGCGTGTCTTTGTTCACCTCGCAACCACCTACCATTTCAGCCTGCGCGTTATTGAACAGTGCTTTACCGAAATTAACCTTGTCTTGCGCACTGCTCCGCCCAACACGCGCATGTTCCCATTTTTGCTTGCCCTGCTGGTGGCGATGAAAGCTCACAGCCCCGCCTCCTATACCCTGTTGCTGGGATCGCTTTCAAAAGCAGATATTCAGTCTCTGACCGATGAACTCAAACGCGAACTTGATATTAACGACCGCATTTACAAATGGACGCTGGCGCAGTTTGAGGCGTATCTCATCTACGGCTATTTGGAAAGTGACGAAGCCAAAGCCGAAGCCCTCGCCGCGCTAAAAGCCAACGCGGTCAGCCAAAACCCATTGGAGCGCAGTTATGCTCAACAGACGCTGCGCTTTATCGTCCAAATTCAAGCCGAATCATCCGCCCGCGCCGTTAAAAATCTTGTTTCGCAAATCAGCCTGCTTCAAACCTTCTCTGTCGCCCAATAATGGCGGCGGGCAAATCTTCATTTATCGTTGCATAAGCCTGCGCTATTAATATGCTAAAATCCCTTCATGCAATTTGAGGTCTTCACACTCCTGCCCGAAGTATTCCCTTCCTATCTTGAAACCAGCATTATCAAACGCGCCCGCGAGCGGGGAATTATTCACGTCCGCGTTCACAACATCCGCGACTATACTCACGACAAACACCACATGACCGACGACACCCCCTACGGCGGCGGCGGCGGCATGGTGATGAAACCCGACCCGGTCTTTGAAGCCATCGAAACCGTTTTGGGATTAAATGCAAACCCGCCCCCGCCCGAACCTGAATCAAACATCCCCATCATTTTACTCACCCCACAGGGACGAGTCTTCAACCAACGTATCGCCCAGGAACTATCTCAACACGAACACATCGTTTTAATCTGCGGGCGTTACGAAGGGATAGACGAGCGCATCCGCGAGCATTTGGTCACAGATGAAATCTCCATTGGCGATTATGTGCTGACCGGCGGCGAACTGCCCGCATTGATTTTAATAGACTCCATCTCGCGCCTTTTGCCTGATGTTTTGGGCGACCCCACCGGCGCACAAGACGACTCGCACGCCATGGGTTTGCTCGAATACCCGCACTACACCCGCCCGCCCGAATTTCGCGGCTGGAAAATTCCCGAAGTGCTGCTCTCTGGCGCGCACGCCAAAATAGACCAATGGCGCCGCGAACAAGCCTTGCTGCGTACATTCAAAAAACGCCCCGACATGCTGGAAAAAGCAGAATTGAGCAAGGACGACAGGAAATTTGTCGAAAGTCTAAAGTCAAAGGTCGAATAAACTTCGACTTTAGACCTTAGACTTTTGACTGTTCATCATCAACGGAGGAAATTATGGCAACAAGATTAAACTACGGCAAAACTTTCCTGCTCGGCTTTGGCTTTTTTGGTGTGAGCGTCATCTGGGGCGTTTACAACGCCTTCGTCCCCATCTTTCTTTCCGAAAAATTTCACCTCTCACCCATTTTGGTTGGCTTCTTTATGACCCTCGATAATATTGCAGCGTTGTTGATACAACCCTTTTCGAGCGCCTGGTCAGACCGAATTCGTACTCCGCTTGGGCGGCGCATTCCCTTCATTCTTATTGGCGCGCCCATCAGCGCCTTTGCCTTTGGTCTCATTCCCGTTGCGGCTGTGCTGCCCCTGTTTGTGGCATGTACCAGTACCTTGTTGTTAAGCGCCGCCTTATGGCGCACGCCGGTTATTGCCCTCATGCCCGACATCACCCCCTCTCAATTCCGCTCGCAGGCAAACGGGGTGATTAATTTTATGGGCGGCATTGGCGCAATTGTGGCGCTTCAAACCGGCGGCATTTTATATAAAACCAATCATGCCTTCCCCTTTTGGCTTGGCTCTGCGTTGGTGATTGCTGCCGCGCTGATCGTCTACCTTTTTATTGAAGAGCCAAAAGATTATGAGCAAGCCGAAGCCCAGCCAGGTATTTTGGCAAGCCTGCGAGAAGTTTTTACCCACCCCGACAAAAGCGGACTACGCATTTTGTTTGCCATCTTTTTTTGGTTTATTGGTTACTCGGCAGTGGATACCTTCTTCACCCTGTACGCTAAAAATCACCTTGGCTTAAACGAAGGCGATGGCGCTACGCTGCTCTCTGTCCTTCCCTTGTTTTTTGTTCTCTTTTCCATCCCTTCCGGTTTTTTGGCGGCAAAAATTGGGCGGCGCATCACCATCTCCATTGGATTAATCGTCATTTCCCTCATGCTGGTTTTGCTCTATGTCACCCCCGCCGCCGCCCTGTTGATCGGCATCACACCGCTGCCCTTGGTGGGCATTCCGCTGGTGGAAGGCGGCGCGCGTATGCTCACCCTTGCCGGCGTATTTTTGATGATTGCCGGCATCGCCTGGTCATTCGTCAATATCAACTCGCTGCCCATGATCGTAGATTTAACCACCACCGCCCGTATTGGCACTTTTACCGGCTTGTATTATCTATTTTCCACACTCTCTGCCATTGTGGGTCCCAATCTTAACGGCTGGGCAATTGAACTTACCCACAACAATTACAACATCATCATGTTGATTGCGCCCGCATTCATGTTAATTGCCCTATGGCTGATGTTGGGTGTGAAACGCGGCGAGGCGACCGTGCAGTGATGAAGCCTGAAGGATGAAAAAAAGTCTTTACTTCATAATTTTTGTACCCTTTGTGTTCCTGCTTTCTGCTTGTATGAAAGCATCAGATTGTTTTCGTGAGGATGTTTTTTGCGCTGGCTTGGTGACAGACGTGCTGGGCGTGGAAGACCAGGGCATAAATCAAGATGCATGGGCGGGCTTGCAGTCAGCCAGGTCAGAAGGGCTGCTCAATCAGGCAGACTATATTGAATCTTTGGACACCCGTGACTACGAAAAAAACATTGCATATTTTGCAGAGCATGGCTACGATCTCATTATCACCAATGGTGTCGGTATGCGAGATGAAACCCTGCGTGCCGCCAGCCTTTACCCCAACGCTGTTTTTGTTGGCATCAACCAGCCCCACGACCAATATTCTCTTAATCTTATCCCCATCACCTTTGCCGAAGACCAAATGGGATTCGCCGCCGGCGCATTGGCAGCGTATATATCAAAACAACAAATTATCGGCGCAGTGTGCGAAACATCCGGCATTGATTCAATCTGGCGTTATTGCGAGGGCTTTCGCGCCGGCGCACTGTTTGTCAGCCAACAAAACGGAAGCAACGTGGAAGCGCTTGTCTCATATCGTGATGACGGCGACCGTGAAAAATTGTTTCTTGACGAAGCCTGGGGCTACGCAGCCGCCCAACAAATCATTCAACGCGGGGCAGATGTGATCTTTGCCGCAGGCGGCGTCACCGCCCAGGGCGCATTGCGCGCCGCCATAGAAGCGGGGGTTAAGTCTATTGGCACAGAACGCAACCAGGGCGCAGTTTTGCCGCAAGCAGATTCCAGCGTTGTCACGTCCATTTTTGGCAACGCTCAATTTGAAATTCAGCAAATTTTGCGCTTTCCAGATCAGCCTCAGCCCGCAGGTCAAATTAAATATGCGCCGTTTCCACCCAAATATTCGCAAAATTTAATGCAGATGATGGAAACCTTGCTTTTGGCTCTGCAAAGTGGCGAAATAAAAACGGGCGTATCCGCTCAAAAGCCCTAAAGTTCAGCAATTCCAAATCTAAAATTTCCGACACCGCCAGTATCATCTCAATATTTCGGGGTAAATAGGTGACTGTCACCTTTCCCCGTTTTT
>DYML01000006.1:28029-41474 GCA_020721605.1 Anaerolinea thermophila | reverse complement strand
GAATTTCAATACCAATAGAGTGTAACAAATTATTTACATCTTGTAAAGCATTACGATAAGCTATTTTCAATGTATCACTCCCTTGCGGGGACAATGTGCCTTCGGCACGCGCTGAACCCTCTCGCAATGGCAGCGTTGTTTTCACATTGCAGGCAAAGACAAGAGTGATGGAAAAGCCAATTGGAATTTCAATGCTTGTTTTACCTGCTCCACCCTATTTTTTTGCAGCCTGTTTTGCAGGCGTGAAATGCGGTGGATTAATCAGCCACCAGGCGATAGCCAGTTCCTCGGATATTGATCAAACAAGAAGGGTCTTGTCCATTCTGTTCGACAACCTGCCGCAGTTGATGAATATGCCATTTGGTGAGTTCCTGCGCCTCGCGTGCGTCTGCCTGATAGCCCTGCGCCTCTGCAACCAGGGTTTGATAATTAACTACATTGGGTGAATGCCGCGCCAGTACCAGTAGATAATTAAACGAGGTGGGGGGAATATTAATGGGCTGTTGGTTGATGATAAGCAAGCGCTTGTGCGTATCCAGCACCAGTGTGCCGCGTTTGAGAAAGCGGTCAGCGGTTAAACTGGCGGCGGGCAAGGGTCCTGTTTGCCCTGTACTCAGGCTTTTTAATTCCGATTGCAAAGATTCAATTTGCAAGGCAATTTCACGTTTGCGATTTTCTTTTTGTTGATTGGCAATGACAGTTTGAGCGCGTTCAATGAGCGCCTGCGGTCTGAGCGGCTTCAACAAATAATCGGTGGCTCCGTTTCGCAAGGCATCCACTGCCGAGGTCAGGTCGGGTTGTGCGGTGAACAAAATAACGGGTAAATTAGGGTAACTGGCGTGAATCAATTTTAGGACTTCCATGCCAGGCATGCCTGGCATACGCAAGTCCATAAAGACGATGTCAAAATTGGTGTTTTGAATAAAAGCAAGACCCTGTTCGCCATCCACCGCTGTGGTCACTTCAAAGCCCGCCCGTTGCAAAACACGCGCCAAAGTTTGGCGCAGCGCGGCTTCATCGTCTATGATGAGAATATGCCCGGTATTATTCATAAAATGTCACTATTAAAAATGGGCAGGTAAACTTTAAAAGTCGAACCTGCTTCTGCGTTATTTTCAACCGTAATACGTCCGCGATGTTTCATAATAATATCGTAGGTAATGGTTAAGCCCAGTCCGGTGCCGCGTGGTTTATTGGTCACAAAGGCGTCAAAGATATTGGGAAGAATGATAGACGGAATACCCACGCCGTTGTCTGTAACAGTGAGCAGCGCTTCATTTGAGTCAGTTAATAATTGTGTGTACACTGCCAATCTGCCGCCGTTGGTCATGGCTTCTGCGGCGTTCATAAAAAGGTTCATAATGACCTGGCGTATCTGCCCGGACAAGGTGAGAACATCTGGCAGGGTTGGGTCGGGATAAAATTCAAAGGAAATTTTGTTGTGTCGCAGGTGGGTTGCGATGAGGGCGTACACGTCTTCGATGAGGTTGTTGATCGGCGTTGGTTGAAAATCTTCTGCCTGAATGGGGCGATAGGTGGTGCGCAGGCGCTCAATTAAAGTGGACATGCGCTCTGCTTCAGAGAGGACAATATCCAAGTCCAATTTGCCTTGGAGCGAAATTCCCTTTTCGTCACGCAATAGGAAGAGTGCGTTTTGAATGGCTTGCAGGGGGTTGTTTAACTCGTGCGAAACAGAAGCCAGCAAACGCCCCATAATCACCAGCCTTTCGCTTTGCACCATTTCGTTGCGGATTGCCTTTTCCATTTCCACGGCGGCTTGCAGGTCGGTATACAATTTTGATTTATGAAGCGCAATTGCCAATTGATCTGCGACGGCAATGACCAATTGCAGGTCACCTTGAGATAAGGAAGCGGGCGGTATTTGTTGAATATCCAACACGCCGAGAATATTGTCCCCAATTTTGAGCGGCACGGCGAGTTCAGATTTTGTTTCTTGCAGTAATGGGTTGCGGTGAAAAAAATGTACTTGGTCTACATCATTAGTGAAGAAGGCGGCGCCGGTTTCTGCCGTGTATCCCACAATTCCCACGCCGACAGGCAAACGGTGATTTATTTCTTTTAACTGCCTGCCAACTTCTCCGCTGCCCTCTTGCATTACAAAATCGCCAGTCTCAGATTCCAACACATAAACTTGAACGTGATAATAGCCAAAATTCTTTTGCAGCATGGCAACTACATCTTTTAGCAGCTCCTGCGGATCAAGCGAGGAAGCCAAGCCCTGATTAATGCGATAGAGCGCATTTGATTCTTTCAATGCCTGCTGCGTGCTTTCAAGCAGATGGGCATTTTCAATGGCGATGGCGGCTTGCGTTCCCAATTGCCGTAACAAATTTACATCGCTTGCGCTAAAGGCAAAAGGTAAATGGCTAGAGACGCTAATTGTGCCAAGTTTTTGCTCGCCATACTGCACAGGCGCTACCATCAATGAACGGTAATCTGGTTCGTTATCCAACTTGAGAAAGCGCGAATCGTTCAGCACGTCGGCAATGTTAAGCGTTTCACCGCTGAGGATAACCTGCCCGGCAATGCCTTCGCCCACGCGCATTTTTCTTTTCCCCCCAGAGGAGTCATTAAAACCAATCACCGCCCCATAGGTCAGGGTCTGCCCTGTTTCGTCCAATAGGTGAATTACCGCCTGCTCTGCGTGAAGGATCAAGTCTTGGGCAGAGTTCACAATCAACTGCAATACGTTGCTTAACCCAATGCGCTCGGTTTCACTAAGCGCAAGCGCAATATCTGAGATGGTCCTGGCTTCGCGCAAACTGCGTTGCAGTTCCAGTGTTTGCTGTTTATTCCAAATTGCCAGGGCAATTTGATCGGCGGCTTGTTCGGCTTTTTGAATACAATCTGGCATGAATAAATCAGGTTGAAAGAAACCCAAAACGGCAGCACCCAATTTATGCTTGCCATAAATTAAGGGAATCACAACAAACAATTTCTCGGAGAATTTTTGAATGATATGCGGCGTGGAGAGGTCGGTGTTTAAGGTGTCTTCAACAACCAGAACATACCCCGCGTCCAACGCAGAGGTGGTCAGGTTTTTCTCATCTTTTGGATAGGTGATGGTGAAAAATGGATGACCGTCTGGAGCGTTGGAAACTACGGGAAAGACCTGCCCTTTTTCTGCGTCCCATCGGGTAATATAGCATCTATCTGCATTTAGCAGGGCTGCCAGATCAACCACCAGGGCTTGCATCATCGTCTCAAAATTGTTTTCTGTGATGATGGAACGGGTCATGTTATTCAAGATGGAAAGAAAACTTTCACGGTCACGCAATTGAGATTCCGTGCGCATACGCAGGTCGTAAACCTTACGTATTCGACCAGCGCTAAAGCCAACCATCATCAAAACTAATGCGTGAATCAAAAATCCATACAGGTTTGTGCGATAGAATATATTGTCGCCAAAAAATAGCAGAAGAAAAATATTAAGCCCAATCGCAAGCACGCTGGCAATTATTCCCCCAGACAGTCCAAAATAAAAGCCCGTAAGGATTACGGGAAACCCACTTAAAGCCGTGATTACAGTGCCGAAAGTAGGCATTAAAAACGGGGCACTCAACGAATAGAGGATTGTTAAACCAAGAATAATCCCCCACTTTACCAGATGCGAATGAAAATTTCGTTTCATTCCCGTGATTGTAGCATCTGAAAAAATGGGGGAGTTCATTCGCAATACCTTTGTAAGGTGAATTTACTTTGCGTATTCCGTTGCCCTTGTTTCGCGGATGACCGTCACGCGGATTTGTCCTGGATATTGCATGGTCTCTTCAATTCTCTTGGCAACATCACGCGCCAGGCGTACAGAGGCAAGGTCGTCAATTGCTTCAGGCTTGACCAGAATACGAACTTCGCGCCCAGCCTGAATGGCAAAGGCTTGCTGCACGCCGTCAAATGAGACTGCCATTTCTTCCAATGAACGGATGCGTTTGATGTAGGCTTCCAAATCTTCGCGCCTTGCGCCAGGGCGCGCGCCAGAGATGGCGTCTGCCGCTTCAGCGATGACCGCTTCCACAGTATCTTGATCAATTTCATGGTGGTGCGATGCGATGGCATTGACCACGATGGGATTCACGCCGTAGCGTTTGCAAAATTCCGCGCCGAGTCCCGCGTGTGTTCCATCCTGATTATGATCCATGGCTTTGCCAATGTCGTGCAGGAAGCCGCCCTGTTTTGAAAGTTCGATGTTTGCGCCAAGTTCTGCGGCGAGAATGCCCGCCAACTTGGAAACTTCCACCGCGTGAGCCAGTTGATTTTGCCCGTACGATGTGCGGAATTTCAAGCGACCCATCATGCGTAAAACTTCGGTGTGCAAGCCGGTGACGTTGGCTTCGTATGCCGCCTGCTCGCCTGCTTCGTTGATGATTTTTTCGACGGCTTTGGTTTCGTCTTCGATGATCTTCTCAATGTGCGCGGGATGAATACGACCGTCCAAAACCAGTTTCGCCAGTGAGCGCCGACCAATTTCGCGGCGGACTGAGTCAAAGCAGGAGACGGTCACAGAATCGGGAGTATCGTCCACGATCACATCCACGCCCGCCGCCTGCTCAAAGGCTTTGATGTTGCGCCCGTTGCGCCCCACAATGCGACCCTTCATTTCTTCGCTGGGCAAGGTAACGACGGCGCGGGTCACTTCGGCAACGTGTTCAGATGCCACGCGCTGAATTGCGTCGGCAATTAATTTGCGGGCGCGTTTTTCGCCTTCTTCGCGCGCTTCGGCTTCAATCTGGCGGATGATGCGCGCCATGTCGCCGCGCGCTTCTTTTTCCACCGCTGCAAATAAATCTTTGCGGGCTTCTTCGGGCGTCATCTGGGCGATGAATTCGATCTTCTTGGTTTGTTCTTCGTACAATTTATCTATGTCGTTGGCGCGTTTATCAACCTGTGATTGACGCTTGTTTAACATTTGCTCGCGCTGTTCAATTTTGTCGAAGCGGGCATCCAACTCGCCGCGGCGTTTGTCGAGGCGCTCGGTTTCACGGTTTAATTCAATGCGGCGTTCTTTAATTTCAGATTCGGCGGCTTGAATAATTTTGGTGGCATTATCGCGTGAACCGCTTTCGATCAGGCGCGCCTGCTCGTTGGCAATTTTGAGAATGTTATCGGCTTTTTCGTTCCGCGCTTTGGCGGCTTGTTCAGCCTGATAGCGGTGGAAGAAATATCCTGCGGCAACGCCGATGATCAGCGTTATAAAATCTACTAAAAGAATGATCCAGGTCATGTGATGTCCTCATCTTCATTAAGTTGCATATCACCGTTTGTTTCGTTCCAAATTTTGGATACGATGGGCGCGATGACGGAATAGGAAAAACCACGACGGGCGAGAAACTCACTTAACTTTTTACGAAACGCCATCCACGCCAACCCCCGAAAGCGGGTTGCTCGCTTCAAGCCTGTTTCGTAGGCGAGGGTTTCTTCGTCCACCCCAACCAGCGAATGCTGGATGGCTTCGTCGTTGAGTCCCTTTTGGCGTAATTCAATTGCCAGGGCTTTTTTACTGCGCGGGTGGAATGTGCTTCGATTTTCCACCCACAGACGGGCAAAGTCGTTATCATTGGCAAGACCTGCGTTACGAAGCCGAACCAGAGTTTCTTCAATCACTTCTTCTGAGATTTCGTGTTTTTGCAGGTTTTGCCGTATTTCCTTTTCAGAACGGGCGCGGTAACTCAAAAAAAGCAGAGATTGCTGGTATGCCCATTCACGCGTATCTTCTGCCAGCAAGCGGGAGATCTTCTCATCGCTGAGTTCGTCTCCATTTTTTAGCCAGGCGGCGGTAATACGCGCCACCCCAAAAGCAAACTCGCCATCGAGATAAATATTTACCCGATTGGGGTTTTTCTTCTGAACTGAGATGGCTGTTATTTTTTTCATGCTCTGCGTTAAACCCGCTTTTCGCGCAAACGGGCAAAAGTGTCGGTTAAAAAATCACAGCCAAGACCTCCGCCCCATTCAGGCGGTTTCTCGGCTGTAAAAAATATCTGGGGGTGGCAGAATCTGCTCCAATTTTTGCAGAAAGCAATTGGAGGTAGTCCAAAGTAAATGACAAATTATGTCATATACAATACAGATTAAGAATGTGAAGCCTGTCTTTTCTCAAAAATATTATAAAAAGACTTCACGAGGGAACTCCCAAATAGGGGGAGGGTCGTACACCAGTTTCCAGTTAATATTTTATGCCAAGAGTGGCGGAAGTTTTTGATTCAAGTCCTTGCGAACTTCCTTAATTATACATGAATTTCACAAATTCTTAACATAACTTTTTTAGGCTCGTCAGAATTTGCCAATTCCTCGTTGGCAAATTAACGGCAGATCAAGCCCAGTTTTTTCTTGGCAATAAAAAACCTATGACAAATGGAACTATGTGAAATTTGGGAGTTGTGCAATAATTTGGCAGGTTTATACATATCAATTGTCACTTTCAATGGAGGCTATATGGCTAAAATCACTCGTGAAGATGCGCTTGAATATCATCGTTTAAAAGGAAAACCTGGCAAATTGGCAATCATACCCACCAAGCCAATGGATACCCAGCGAGATTTAGGGCTGGCATACACCCCCGGTGTGGCTGAACCAGTATTAGATATTGAAAAAAACCCGGAAGACGCCTACGAATACACCTCAAAAGGCAACCTTGTGGCGGTGATTTCCAATGGCACGGCAATTTTAGGTCTCGGTGATCGTGGCGCTTTGGCGAGCAAGCCTGTTATGGAAGGCAAAGCGGTGTTGTTCAAGAAATTTGCCGATGTGGATGTGTTTGACATTGAATTGAATTCACACGATCCCGATGAAATCATCAAAATTGTGGCGGCAATCTCCCCCACCTTTGGCGGAATCAATCTCGAAGATATTAAAGCCCCCGAATGTTTTTACATCGAAGAAGAACTTAAGAAAATGCTGGACATCCCCGTCTTCCACGACGACCAGCACGGCACAGCCATCATCTCCTCCGCGGGCTTGGCAAACGGGTTGGAAATCGTCGGCAAGAAGCATGAAGACATCCGCATTGTAATTTCTGGCGCGGGTGCGGCGGCAATCTCTTGCGCCGAGTTGGCGATCCGCTGGGGTGTGAAGCGCGAAAACATCATGCTCTGCGACAGCAAAGGCGTGGTTTACAAGGGGCGCACGGTCGGTATGAATAAATACAAGGAGCATTTCCTGGTGGATACCGATGCCCGCACTCTGGCGGATGCGCTGCGCGGCGCGGATGTATTTTATGGCTTATCCATTGCGAATGTGCTGACGCCGGAAATGATTAAGACGATGGCGCCCGACCCAATTGTATTTGCCATGGCAAACCCTGACCCGGAGATCAAGCCGGAGTTAGCGCGCGCAGCCCGTAAGGATGTCATCATCGCAACGGGACGCTCCGATTATGCCAACCAAGTCAATAATGTGTTGGGATTCCCCTTCATTTTCCGTGGCGCGTTGGATATCCGCGCGCGGCAGATCAATGACGATATGAAGTTTGCGGCTTCGCAGGCTTTGGCGGCATTGGCAAAAGAAGACGTACCCGATTCTGTGGTGCGCGCCTATGGCGGCGTTACTTTGAAATTTGGGCGCGAATATATTATTCCCAAGCCGCTTGATCCGCGCGTGCTGCTGTGGGAAGCGCCCGCCGTTGCCGAAATGGGCATGAAGACCGGCGTAGCGCGCAAACACGTTGATATTGACGAGTATCGCGAGCAATTGGCTTACCGCCAGGGCAAGGGCGAGCGCATTCGCTACTTCTTCCAAAACAAGGCGCGGACTTCGGGCGGCACAAAGCGCGTGGCGTTTGCCGAAGGCGAGGAACAGAAGATCATCCGCGCCGCGCACCAAATTCAAGAAGACGGCATTGCCACTCCCGTTTTGATTGGTCGCAAGAGTGTCATCGAGGCGCAGATTGCGAACCTAAGCATTGACTATCAGCCTGAAATTGTTGACCTGGAGCATTTGCCCAATCTCGATGCCTATACCAAAGCATATTATGAACTGCGTCAACGCAAAGGCATGATGATGCATGACGCTGCCAATAAGGTGCATGACCCCAACATCCTCGGCTCGTTGATGGTGAAGATGGGCGATGCCGATGCGTTCATCTCAGGTCTTACTTTTGATTATCCCGAAGTGATCCGCCCTGCCTTGCAAATTCATCACACCGCTCCGGGCGTGGCGCGTGCGGCAGGCGTGTACATTATGATCTTTGAAGAAAAGGTATTCCTCTTCACGGATGCCACCGTAAATATTGACCCCACTGCCGAAGACCTGGCGGAGATTGCCCTGCTTGCCGCAGATTATGCGGTGAAACTTGAAATCGATCCGCATGTGGCATTCCTCTCCTTCTCGAACTTTGGCTCCACCCCGCACCCGTTCTCAGACAAGGTTCGCAAGGCTGTGGAGTTGGTCAAGGCTCGCCGACCCGACTTGCGCGTGGATGGCGAAATGCAGGCGGATACTGCGGTGGTTCCAGAAATCGCAGAGGAACGGTATCCATTCAGCGCAGTGAAGGATGCGAATGTGCTGGTCTTTCCGTCGCTGGAGTCTGCGAATATCGCCTACAAGCTGCTTTCGCGGCTTGGCAACGCCATGGCAATCGGACCAATTCTGCTTGGGATGGGCGCGCCCGTGCATGTCTTACAAACAGGTGATGACGTAAATGCCATCGTCCAGATCGCTTCTGTGGCTGTGATGGATGTAATGAGCCGCGAGAAATAACCCCACTCATAAAAAAAGCGGTTTTGAGCAAAAACTCAAAACCGCTTTTTTTTACACAACCTCCAAGAAACAAAAAATTGCGGCACAAGGTGTGCCGCAATTTCAAAAATTCCGTTATTCTGAACTTTCACCCTTTGCGGGCTTACTTTCAACAGATTTGCTCTCAACCGCCTTACTTTCCTTTGGCGCATTTTCCTTATTGGCATCTGCCTTTTTTACACCCGATGTATCGCCCGAAGGAGATTTATGATCGGTTGCATAAAAACCGGAACCCTTAAAAATAATTCTAGTTGGGGTAATCACTTTTTTTAGAGCCTTTTTTCGGCACTCAGGGCAGGTTTTCAATGGCGCATCGGTGAAGGATTGATGGCGCTCAAACTGGACACCACAATTTTCGCAACGATAAGTATAAACTGGCATTCTTTTTCTCCTTACATATCTTTCAGAAACAACGCTAAAGATTATAGCGCGGTTCATGGGCAGGGGCAAGCCTGCAACACGCCATGTTATAATTTTCTAACATTAAAAATCACACAAATTTGATCTTGCGCGGCAAAAGGATAAATCATGGCAAAAAAAGGCAGAGTATTTTCGGGTGCGCGCCCAACGGGTCGTCAGCACCTCGGCAATTATTTGGGTGCAATGAATAATTATGTCGCAATGCAAAATGACTACGAATGCGTCTACTGCATTGTTGATATTCACGCGCTCACCACAGTTGAAACTACACAAGACCTCAAACAAAACACACTGGAAATGGCATTGGACTGGCTTGCCGCAGGAATGCGCCCCGAAGACTCGATCATCTTTGTCCAGTCCCATGTGCCGCAGGTCACGGAACTTCACACTTATCTTTCAATGGTCACACAACTGGGCAAACTAACCGACCTGCCAACCTTCAAAGAAAAAATCCGCCAACAGCCTGAAAATATTAATTATGGGCTGCTTGGCTACCCCGTACTAATGGCGGCAGATATTGTTCTCTACAAAACAGATGTTGTCCCCGTCGGCATTGACCAGGCGCCACACCTGGAATTTACGCGCGAAATTGTGCGCTCCTTTAACTATCGGTATAAGACCAAAGTTTTAATTGAGCCGCAAGTTAAACACACCGAGGTATTAAAAGTCCTCGGCATTGACGGCAAAGAAAAGATGGGCAAGAGTTTGAATAATCACATCGAACTTGCCACCACCCCCGAAGAAACCGTCAAGCGCGTGCGGGAAATGGTCACAGACCCTGCCCGCCAGCGCAAGACCGACCCTGGCAACCCCGATATTTGCAACGTGTTTACCATGCACAAACTCTTTTCCCCGCAGGAAGAGATTAACATGATTAATGTTGAATGCCGCAAGGCAGGCATTGGCTGTGTAGACTGCAAACTGCGCTTCGCCAGCAACCTCAACAAACACCTTGAACCCTTCCGCGCCAAACGCGCAGAACTTGCAGAAAAACCAAGCCATATTCAAGATATTCTCAAAGACGGCGCCCAACGCGCCCGCGCCATTGCCGAACAAACCATGATCGAAGTACGCGAGGCGATGCAACTTCCGTAAAAAGTGAGAAGTAAAAAGGTAAAAAGTATCCACTTCTCACTTTTTACCTTTTTACTCATTCCCCATGCGCCTTCTCATTCAACGCGTTTCCCAGGCAAGCGTCACCGTAGACCAGCAAACTATTTCCAAAATCGGAAAAGGTTTGCTAATTTTATTGGGCATCGGTCACGGCGATGAAGAGGCGCAAGCCGCCTTCCTCGCTGAAAAAGCCGCCAACCTGCGCATCTTTGAAGATGAACAAGGCAAGACCAACCTCTCGGTGTTGGATGTGAAAGGTGAAGCCATTGTCGTTTCCCAATTCACCTTGTACGCCGACACACGCAAGGGACGCCGCCCCTCCTTTATTGACGCAGCATTCCCCGAAGTTGCCGCCCCGCTCGTGGAACGCTTCATCGAATTATTACGCAGTCATGGTGTGCCGACTCAAACAGGGCAATTTGGCGCAGATATGAAAGTCGAAATCCACAACGATGGACCCGTCACCATCTGGCTGGAAAAATAAAATGAAAAAAACACCCAACGCCTTTCAAAAAACAATTCATCGTTTTCTCATGCTTCGCCCAGTCTCCGCCTTCCTTGCCGTCTCCCTCTACCGCCTCGACACATGGGTCTTGAAAATCTCAGGCGGCAAACACACCAGCGCAGAGCTTGTCGGCTTGCCCATGATCCAAATCACAACCACTGGCGCAAAAACGGGCGAGGCGCGCACCATGCCTTTGGTCAGTTTATTTGACGGGGAAAAGATCGCACTCATCGGCTCAAACTTTGGCAGACAGCACAACCCTGGCTGGTATTACAACCTCAAAAAACACCCGCAATGTACCGCTCTTGTGGATGGACGCACACAGAATTACCTTGCGCGTGAAGCGCAAAACGAAGAGCGCGAAAAATATTGGAAGATGGCAGTCTCACTCTACGGCGGCTACGAACTGTACCAAATCCGCGCTGCACACCGTCAGATTCCCATTATGATTTTAGAATCCGTAAAATAATTGTCAAGATAAGAATTTTATGATAAAGTTGCACTGTAGGATGCAAGTAGCTTTTCGTTGTGGAAGTAGAAAGACGGCGGCTCAAGGCAAAACCTTTGAGCCGTTTTGTTTAACCGCCCGATGAAAGACATACTGCGTCACCTTATTTTTTTATTTTGCTTAGGAGGCAAAAAATGTCTGATCGTGTAATTGGTACGGTTAAATGGTTCAACGGCACAAAAGGTTTCGGATTCATCGAGCGCGAAGGCGGTCCTGATGTATTCGTTCACTTCTCCGCCATCAAAGGCGAAGGCTTCAAGAACCTGCAAGAAGGTCAAAAGGTGGAATTTACCATCGAAAAAGGACCCAAGGGTTTGCAGGCTGCCGACGTCGTAGTTCTGTAATTCTGAACCAACTAATAAAGAGTCTCGCTGAAAAGCGGGGCTCTTTTCTTTTTTTAAGGACTTATTCAACTTTCTAATTTTGCAATTGGATAAATTCCCCCGCCAATTTGATTCTGACCCATGTGCCGAGCGCGGAGCGCCCCTGCGGGCGAATCCACACCTCAAACAGACGCTTCGCGCGGCAGCCACAGGCTGGCATCTGTTTCGACAGCCATTGCTCCCGCTGAAAGCATGTCCGCCGCGTCCTGCTCCGTCCAGACGCCGCCCGCGCCGATGATGGGAATTCCGATCTTCGCCGCCGCGTGGACAAGTTCCAGCGAGCGCGGAAATTGCGACTGACCGTACAATCTGCCAGTGGTCAATTCATTTTTCTCACTCATCAATGCCCCGCGCGGATTTGAAATACTGACTGCCGCCGCGCCGCCCGCAATCAATTTTCCGCCCAGCGACAAGACCTGTTCAGCAGGCAGTGAAAAGATCAACGGAATTTCTCCCGCGCACATTTCCAAATTCAATAAAATAATGTCGTCAGCCAAAAGCGGAGCAAAGCCAAGTTCGACCGCCATCACGTTTTCAATGCTTTCCAACATCCACACCATGTGTTGAGTCTCTTCGGGGCGGTCAGCCATCAGGTGGACAATGATCGGCATGTCGGCGCGATTCCAGCGTGCGGCGTGCTTTTTGATCACCGCCGAAATCCCAGGGTTCGGCAAGCCCGTATGCAGCAGGAATCCGCCTGGGAACTCGATCAAGGCTGGATGGGCAGCAGGCAGCCTCGGGCGCAGGCTGATCGGATTCGTCACGAAGGCGCCGAAGCCGTGCAGACTTCCGAAGTCTGGCGCGAATCCCAATAATCCTGCCGTATTCATGATTGGTTTGCTAAAATATAAGTCGCGTTTCATTTTGATACTCAAACCTGACAGGTCTTACAAGAGCCGTTTTTTTTCAAGTGATTTCTGGAGACCTGTCAGGTTTTTTTAGGAGAACTATGCAACCCTTGCAGGGAATTCGTGTGTTGGATTTGAGCCGCGTGCTGGCTGGTCCCTATTGTACGATGGTTCTCGGCGACTTGGGCGCCGATGTGATTAAAGTGGAGCCGCCCGAAGGCGACGAGACGCGCGCCTGGGGTCCGCCGTTTGCAGCAGGCGAGAGCGCGTATTATTTGTGCGTCAATCGCAACAAGCGCGGCATTGTAATCAACTTGAAAAGCGACGAAGGCAAAAAAGTTTTGCGCGACCTTGCCCTGCAAAGCGACGTGCTGGTTGAAAACTTCCGCCCTGGCACGCTGGAGAAATTCGGACTGGATTTTGAGTCTTTGCGCGAGTTGAATCCGAAGTTGATCTATTGTTCGATCACTGGCTTTGGTCAAACGGGTTCCATGCGCGACAAGCCCGGCTATGATTTTATGATTCAGGCGCTGGGCGGGCTGATGAGCATCAGCGGCGAACCCGAAGGCGAGCCGATGAAAACAGGCGTAGCGGTGGTGGATTTGTTCGCGGGGCAGAATGCGGTGATTTCCATTCTTGCCGCCTTGCAAGCGCGGACTTTGAGCGGGCAGGGGCAGCGGATTGATATTTCATTATTTGATTCGCAACTTGGCTGGCTGGCGAATGTGGCGAGTAATTATTTGATTTCGGGCAAACTGCCAAAACGGCACGGTAACGCGCACGCGAACATTGTTCCGTACCAAAGTTTTCAAGCCAGTGACGGTTGGTTCGCCATTGCGGTGGGGAACGACCGTCAGTTTGCGCGCTTGTGTGGAGTCATTGGGTATTCGGAATTGGAGATTGATCCGAGATTT
>DYML01000006.1:25285-27929 GCA_020721605.1 Anaerolinea thermophila | reverse complement strand
CAGTCACATCTACACCGTCACGCACGGCGCCGAAACAGTCATCCTCAAAATTCTTTCTGCATCAGAGACGGATGAGCAACGGGGCGCGGCGGCTTTGCGTTGTTTTGAGGGTCGCGGGGCGGTGCGCCTCTTGCGGTACGACGAAGGCGCGCATCTGCTGGAATATGCCGTAGGTGACGAACTTGTCACGCTGGTCGAGCGCGGCGAAGACGAGAACGCCACCCGAATCATCGCGCAGGTCATCAAGCAGATTCACAGCGCTCCTCAGGATGCCCCGCGTGATGGCTTGGTCATGCTTGATCGTTGGTTTATGGGATTGTTTACCAAAGCGGCGGCGGATAAGCAGGCAGGCATTGAGTCTATCTATGTGCGGAGCGCTGCTTTTGCCGCGCGTTTGCTCGCTGATCCGCGCGAGGTGCGTGTGCTGCACGGTGACATTCATCACCGCAACATCCGCCAGTCAGCGCGCGGCTGGCTTGCTTTCGACCCGAAGGGCGTGATTGGCGAACGTACCTATGATTGCGCCAATACGCTCTGCAACCCGCCCATGTCTGAACTCGTCCACAACGAAACCCGTCTGCTGACCCATGCGGCAATTCTGGCAGATACACTCGCACTCGATGTGTCGCGCGTGCTGGCGTTCACCTATGCGTACGCCTGCCTAAATGCAAGTTGGTGGTCGCGGCGCATCGGCATGGATGCCATCGCAGAAGATTTAGTGCAGTGGCATCTCAAGGTGGCTGCGATCATCGAACCGCACCTTGATTGATAAAAAACTCCGAAGTCTTGAAGACTTCGGAGTTTTGCTTATGCCGTTTCGACCAGCCCCATAATTTGCAGCATCTCTTCGTTGGTGGAGCATTTGAAAAAATCCAGCCCACGCCGTTTGGCTTCTTCGGCTTCGGCTGCCTCCAACCGCTTAACATCTTCTTTGAAGATAATAGGCTTCTTCAAGCCCTTTATTTTTATCTCAAGCGCCTGAATGTCGGTATTGTT
The DNA here is from genome assembly GCA_020721605.1 of Anaerolinea thermophila. Classification (GTDB taxonomy): domain Bacteria; phylum Chloroflexota; class Anaerolineae; order Anaerolineales; family Villigracilaceae; genus Villigracilis. Next base: position 26,933 of record DYML01000006.1, on the reverse strand, counting down.
TGGTTTTTGGGTTTGCAAAAACTGTAAAACCGCCTGGGCAGCATGGGAGCCATCTCGGCGGGCATAGCCAACCAGCCCATTGCTGGCTTTACGCGCCCAGCCGCCGATAAATACGCCTTCGATAGGGGTTTCAAAAGATACGCCGTCAATGGGGAAGCGTGGTTCACGATGCTGAACAAACTCATTTTTTGAAGTCTGCAAGCCGAGCGACTCGTCTATCGTATCGCCGATGGCAAAGATGACCGTGTCCACATCCATGGTGCGCTGGATGCCCGTTCCTTTTGCGCCGATTTGTCCATTTTTTTCGACGAGAATGTTTTCTTCCACTTCCAATTTTGTGACAGAACCGTCTTCACCGAGCATGGCGGTGGGAGATGCAAGGAAGTGAAAGTAAATTTTCCCACTGGCAAGGCTGGGATCTGCCTTGGCAAGAGAATCCAATACTTTTTTGCGACCCAGTTCGGGGTTTTGTTGAACGGCTTGCAGGGCGGGCTGAATCCGCTGCATTTCCTTTTCAAAGGCATCCATATCCAAGTAGGAGATAATATGCTTCATTTCATCTTTGGTGAAGTTCACTTCGGCGGGTCCGCGGCGATTCACCACGATCACTTCATCCACTTTTTGAGATTGAATCAGATGCCGCGCAACATCCACCATCACATTGCCTGCGCCAATGATGGCGCAGCGTTTTCCAATGCGGAATTTTTTCTGGCTGTAGGGCGGCAGGCTGTTGTAACCATAAACAACATCTTTGGCGTGATACACGCCATTCAGTTCTTCGCCGGGCAAACCAAGCCATTTGGTGCCTTGCGCGCCCGCCGCAACGAGAATGGCATCGAAGCCAAGACCTTGCAATTCTTCAAAGGTAAAATCGCCGTTGTTGGCGATAAGAACATTGCCGTAATAGTCCAGGCTGTGATTTTCCAACGCAATGCGAAACTGCTTGCGCAACATTTCTTTCATGTTGTGCTTGTCGGGATAAATGCCATATTCGACCAACCCGCCAGGTTTTATGTCACGATTAAAGACGGTGACCTGCACGCCCTGCTCTGCCAATTCACGCGCAGCAAACAGCCCTGCCGGTCCCGCCCCAATTATTGCAACATGATACGCTGCATCCATTTTGTGATTGCCTCCAAAAATTATTGAATAGTTCAAAATTATATTTTTTTATTAAACAAACTGCAAGCCGTTGAGTTTAACCTCTAACGATTTTATTACATAGGGCAAACAAACTTAAGAGCAAAGAAACACCTGAAACTATGCGAATTTTACAAAACCAAGTGCAGACTGGGTGTTACATCTGTGTTAATATTGAACCATAGTATCGCAGATATTCGGTTCGTGACATGGCGCAGGCGTTCTTATGCTTGCGCAAAGCAATCCCATTTTAATTTAAATGAAGATTGAAGCGCCGCCCCAAAACACACACACCTGCCCTAACGGGCGGCGGCTCGCAATAATAGCTGAATAGGAGACCCCATAAAATGGATGAACATAAAGATAATCCGGGCAAAAAAATGCGGGCGTTGTTGGGTCAAGAAAGCCCGTCTGCGCTTGACCGACTGCCCAAAAAAGAAAACACAGGCACGATAAACGAGAAAATATTGCCAGAGTTAAAAAAGAGTGAAGCGCAGTCCCCGATGCC
>DYML01000006.1:0-25185 GCA_020721605.1 Anaerolinea thermophila | reverse complement strand
TAAACGAGAAAATATTGCCAGAGTTAAAAAAGAGTGAAGCGCAGTCCCCGATGCCTCACCCAAAAGGCAAGAACCTGCAATTTGCACCCGCCTTTTGGACCATTGCCAGCGCACTCTCGCTGACGATTAACATAATTTTTACCATTATTTTGCTTGCCCTGTTTCTCAACATAAAAAACCTAAACCCGGAAGTTGCATTAAACCCAGGTAATTTTTTACTGGGCGGTTTACACAATAATTTTGAAAGAATGGATAGCGCCCACATCACAACCACCATTCCCATTGAAACCAATATTCCGGTCAAATTTGACCTGCAACTGAATCAACAGACCCAGGTGATTTTAAGCGAGGATGTGACCATCACCAACGCGCTGGTTACAGTGAAGACGGGCGGCATGAATATTGCCAACGCGCTAACCACCATTGTCCTGCCACAAGGCACAACCCTGCCCGTTATGCTAAATTTAACCGTTCCCGTAGATCAAATGGTGCCTGTTGAATTAAATGTGAATGTGGATATTCCACTGGCGCAAACAGAACTACACAAACCCTTCAAAGGTTTACAAGATGTAGTCAAGCCGTTTTATTGCATGGTCAATGCCAACGCGCTCAACCTGGAAGATCAACCCATTTGCAAATAATGGCAGTATCTTCTCCAACAAGCCCAGAAACAAAATATTAAGATGGTACGAATGGCACATCAAAATACAGGGACGCAAATGGAAAATAAAATCACACAAGCCACGCTAAAAAACGGCATGAAAATTATGCTAAAAGAGGTACACACCGCCCCGATCATCTCTTCGTGGATCTGGTATCGTGTTGGGTCGCGGGATGAAGTAACAGGAAAAACGGGCATCTCACATTGGACGGAACACATGCAGTTTAAAGGTACGAAAAAATTCCCCGCCAAAGTGTTAGACAAATCCATCTCACGCGAGGGTGGGCGCTGGAACGCCGCCACCTCACGCGATTCGACTCATTACTACGAAACCATGCCCGCCACAAAAATTGACCTTGCCCTGCAACTGGAATCAGACCGCATGACGGCTAGTATTTTTGAGAAGAAGGAAGTCGCCTCGGAGCGCACGGTCATTATTTCAGAACGGGAAGGACACGAGAACGAACCGCTCTTTCGACTCTCTGAAGCCGTACAGCAAACATCCTTTCGCGTCCATTCCTATCATCACGAAGTGATTGGCGATATGGCAGACCTGCACACAATCACCCGCGATGATCTCTACAATCATTACCGCGCATACTATGTACCCAACAATGCGGTACTTGCTCTGGCTGGCGATTTTGACACAAAAACAATGTTAAAGCGGATTAAAGAACTATTTGAGCCGCTTCCAAAGGGAGCCGTACCGCCTCGGCTGGCGCGCCCCGAACCCGAACCAAAAGGCGAAACGCATTTTTCAATGGAAGGTCCCGGAGAAACCCCTTTTATTCAAGCAGCCTATCGCTTCCCCCGCGCCACAGACCCAGACTATTTTGCACTGCAAATATTTGACAGCCTCTTGGGCGGGGTCAGTGGTCTTTCAGGCAAAACCTCACGCCTTTATCGCGCGCTGGTAGACAAAGAATACGCAGTCGAAGCCTCTGGCTTTGCAGAAGCAACCATAGACCCATACCTGTATCGAATTACCCTCATTCCCCACCCCAAACGCAAACCAGAACAAGTGATTGCCGCGCTGGATGCAGAAATTAAAAAATTACAGGATGTTCTTCCCCCGGCAGATGAACTCAAACGCGCAGTCCAACAGACTCGCGCCGTATTTGTTTACGGCAATGAAAATATTACCAGCCAGGCATTTTGGATGGGATACACTGAAATGTTTTCATCCTACGACTGGTTTACAGGCTATTTAGACAACCTCGCAAACGTCACCCCGCAGGATATTCAACGGGTGGCGCAAAAATATTTTCAACCCACAAGCCGCGTCATTGGCTCCTATATTCCAAAAGGCATTCAGGCATAACATGAAAAAAACAATCACCAAGCCCTCCCTGCCCAGCCCAGAAGACACCCATCGCGTAACGCTGTCCAACGGCATCATCGTTCTTGCGCGTTCCAACTTTAGCAGCGTATCCATCAGCATGGGCGGATATTTACCCGCCGGCGCAATTTTTGAACCCGATGAAAAATTGGGGCTGGCAGATTTTGTTTCCTCTTGCCTCATGCGCGGCACACAAACCCACACTTTTGACGAAATCTACAACGAAATCGAATCGGTGGGAGCCAGCATGGGCTTTGATTCGGGCGTACACAACAGCACCTTTGGCGGGCGCGCATTGATCGAAGATTTTCCGCTCTTGCTGCAATTGCTGTCCGAATCGTTGCGGGCGCCAACCTTTCCAAAATTGGAAGTTGAAAAGTTGCGCGTTCACATGCTCACCAGCCTTGCTCTGCGCGAGCAAGATACCTCCGATATGGCATCCATGGCATTTGACCGCCTCTTATTCGAGGGACATCCATACAGCCGCCCCAATGATGGCTATGTGGAAACCATTTCATCCATTACACGCAAAGATTTACGGGAATTTCATCGCTGCGGTTTCGGTCCACGAGGTATGGTAATTGCCATTGTCGGCGCAATAGACCCAAAGCAAGCCGTAGAAGCGGTGGAACATGCACTCGGCGGCTGGCAAGTTCCAGAACAATGGAAAGCGCCAACCCTGCCAGACCATACACCCATTTCAAAAACAGTCAGACAGCACCAAGTCCTTGAGGGCAAATCCCAATCTGACCTGGTGATTGGCATGATCGGTCCAAAACGCAACGACCGCGAATATATCTCCGCATCGCTGGGGAATTCGGCGCTGGGTCAATTTGGAATGATGGGACGCATTGGAGAGGTGGTGCGTGAAAAATCGGGGCTGGCATATTATGCCTCTTCACACTTAAGCGCAGGGACGGGTCCTGGCAGTTGGGAAGTAAACGCCGGCGTAAACCCCAAAAATTTAGACAAAGCCATAGACCTAATCGAAAAAGAGTTGCGCCGTTTTGTAAAGCACGGGGTAACAAAAGAAGAACTCGCAAACAGTCAGGCAAATTATATTGGACGACTGCCGCTTTCACTGGAATCAAACAGCGGCATGGTAAGCGCCCTTTTAAATATAGAGCGATACAACCTCGGATGGGATTATTATCAGCAATATGAAAACATGGTGCGCAGCGTAACACGCGCCGATGTGCTGGAAACTGCGCAAAAGTATATTAACCCAGATCGCCTGGTAATCTCAACAGCAGGACCGTAAAAGTTGAAGGTCAAAATTTATTTATGAAACTTGCCACCGGCGTAGACCTTGTTGATATAGCCCGCATCCGTGAGGCAATTGAACGTCACGGAGAACACTTTATTGGGCGCATTTTCACCGAAACCGAGCAGGAGCAAAGCGGCGGGCGCTTTGCTTCGCTGGCGGCGCGGTTTGCGGCAAAAGAAGCCGCCGCAAAAGCCCTGGGCTGTGGCATTGGCGAGGTGGGCTGGCTGGATATTGAAATAAAAGCAGATGAAAATCACGCGCCACATTTATATTTGCACGGCGAAGGGCTAAAATTGGCGCAAAAGTTGGGGCTTTCAAACTGGTCTGTAAGTTTGAGCCACACCGATAGTTTGGCAATTGCCTTTGTGGCGGCAACCGCAGATTTATTTTGAGCGCGGGTCTGGCTGCCCAAAACAAGTTCACCCCGCGACCAGTATGCGCGGGGTGAACTTTATTAAAAATGTTGAGGCACAGCGCATGGCGAAAAACACTGCCGCTCAACGTGGTACGCGGATGATTGCCCGCAAGGACATAAAAATATGAGATGCGGGGCATCCCCTTTGCTAATCAATTTCTGGCGCCCAAAATTTAACCCAGATATTGCCTTCACGCATGGAAAATTGTGAGGGGGTTAGGCTGGCAAAAGTTTGCTCCATGTCGTTGCTAACCCATTGCGAATCATGCGGGTCTTGAATTAGCCCAAACAGGCGCGTGCGGAAGAATCCCAGCCAGGCTTCCAGATTGTGCAGGCGGCTGGCATTCATGGTGATAATGGGCCACACACGGCGGCTGGGTCCGCGCAACAGCAACCAGCGTAAATTTTGTTCGGCTTGTGAATCCATTTGAATCACCGCTTCAAGGTCATCAATCAGCAGCAAAATGGACTGTCCTTCTCCCTTGTTGTTATGCGCCCAAGTTACAAGAGATTGCAGCAAGTCGCGCGCGCCGCCTTCCTGCGTGGCATATATGCCAACCGTACCTGGGCTGGTTTGAAATTTTTGCCATTCGGCGGGGTACGGGGTGACAATGCCCGACTGAACTTCGGATGCGGGGTGAGCCAATTCGGCGGCGCGGGCAACCATTTGCAGAAGTGCGGTTTTTCCACCTGCTTGATCTGCAATGACCAAAATAGGTCCGGGGGTCGGGTCAGACAAATCCAGCAAGACGGGCAGCCCATCTTCTGCCAGCCCAAGAAAGAGGGCGGTATGTGGCAGCGCAGCCGAATCGGCAAGAAGGGAACTGAGCGCGGGCAAAACCTTTGTGCGCTGAGACAGTTCTTGCTCGGCAAGTTCTGCCAGAGCTTCAATGAGCAGGGGGAATGAGTTGGTGTTTTCCATAGTTAGAACTTATGTTCTAACTATACATCCATCCATGCGGGTTGTCAAGTTTTTGGCGGCAATTCTCAGTATGTCAGTGCCAGCGCGTTGTGCGAGGCAACCTGCTTGCCAAAACTGAGGATTTGATTCGGAAAAACCGTCCTCACAACGACTTCGGCGTAGTTCGCCATAATTTACTTGCTTTTTTTCTTTACAACCTTGCTGGCGGGCGCTTTTTTATTTTTTGGCGCTTCTTTTGCCGCCTTGCCCTTTGGCAAAAAAGTTACAAATTTTTCCACTGTCCAGGTTGAAGTGATATGAGTCACCACCTCGCCCGCTTTCACCTCCAACAACGGGTCACTTTTAACGGTGGCGCGTTTACGAATGGCGGCGGCATCCAACCTGGCAGATTTGGGCGCGCCTTTGCTGGTGTAAATGGTAACGATGTGATTGGGCTTGCCAGAAGCAACGCCCGCAATGGTAACCTTTTTGGGCAAGTCCCAGGCGGTAACGCCCTTGCCATAGCGCCCCTGGCTTGGAAAATCTTTTTCAACCATGCGTTTGGCTTTGCCGTCTGAAGTTATTAAGAAGATTTCACCCTCGCTCGGCAAAATTTCGGCGCCCGCCAGTTGATCGCTGCCCTCCAGTTTGATTCCGTTCACGCCGGCGGCAACCAGCCCCATCGGGCGCACGTCATCTTCTTTAAAGCGAATTGCCATGCCTTGTGAGGTGATTAGCAAAATATCTTTTTTTGCGCCGTCGGTTAACCCAACCCAGCCCAGTGTGTCGCCATCGTTAACTCTGGCAAGCACAAAGGTCTGCGCCGAAGGACCCGGCAGTTCAGAAACGAGGCTCTTCTTCACCATGCCCAAGCGCGAAACCGTCAGCACGCAGGTTTCTGGTGGAAGTTCAGAGCGTTTGGCAGGCATGGAAAATACCGCCGCGAGTTGATCTTCCTGCATTAATGGCGAAGACTTGAAGTACGGCACGCCATCCGATAAATGCCCGTTGGCGCCAATCTCTGGCAGGGTGTGCAGGGCAATGGCGGCGGCTTTGCCATTTTTTGCCACCAGATAGAGGGTGTCGGTGGAGGAGGCTTTAACGAGGAAGAGCGGCGCATCATTGCCCGATGGGCGCGGGGCTTTGTCGTCATGCGTGCGCGCAATAATGCCCGCTTCGGTCACGCCAATCCAAACGGTTTGCTCGGCGATCAAGTCGGTGGCGGTCAGCGAGCGCGCGCTTTTTGTGCCTTTCTTTAGGTTAACAATTTGCGTGCGGCGGCGGTCGCCATAGGCGGTTTTGACGCGCAGCAATTCATCTGCAACCAGCGCGCGCATTCGCTTGGGTGATTTAAGCAAGTCGGTTAGGTCTTTAATGATCGCGGATATTTCTTTGTATTCAGTTTCGATCTTCTTGCGTTCCAACGCTGCCAGGCGGCGCAATTGCATGTCGAGAATAGCGCTTGCCTGGAGTTCGCTCAATTTGTAGCGCTTCATCAGTTTTTGACGGGCAGTCTCCACGTCTGGCGCAGAGCGGATGATCTGAATGATTTCATCCAAATTCTTTAAGGCGATTAAGTAACCTTCAAGGATGTGCGCGCGGGCTTTGGCTTTTTTCAGGTCAAACTCGGCGCGGCGTTGAATGATGACAAGGCGGTGTTCTACATAAACGCGCAACGCCTGTTTTAAAGTTAAGGTGCGCGGTTCGCCGTGCCCGTTTTCATCTGCAATCAACGCCAGCAGATTAATGCCAAAGGTGGTTTGCATGGGCGTGCGTTTGTATAACTCGCGCAGCACGGTTTCTGGCTCAACATTTTTGGTCATCTCCAACACAATGCGCATTCCCTGTCGGTCAGATTCGTCACGCAGGTCAGACAAGCCTTCAAGGTGTCCATCTCGTGCCAGCTCGGCAATGCGCTCGATCAAACTGGATTTATTCACCTGGTACGGCAGCTCGGTGACGATGATGCGGCTTTTGCCGCGTTCCATCTCTTCAATGTGCGCCTTCGCCTGCACCGTTACCCGCCCGCGCCCAGAGCCGTAAGCCGATTCTATGCCGTCTTCGCCTTTTTCTTGAATGATGATGCCGCCGGTGGGAAAATCTGGACCTTGCACAAACTCCATCAATTGTTCAACGTCAATGTCGTCCAGTTTTTCCCACTTTTCAATCATGTATACCAGCGCGTCTACAATTTCTCCCAGGTTGTGCGGCGGAATGGAAGTTGCCATGCCAACGGCAATGCCCGTTGCGCCGTTTACCAAAAGGTTGGGAATGGCGGCGGGCAAAACGCTCGGTTCTTCGAGGGTGTCGTCAAAATTGGGGACAAAGTTGACCGTTTCTTTGTTAAGGTCAAATAAAATATCCAACGCGGCAGAGGTGAGCCGCGCCTCGGTATAACGCATGGCGGCGGGCGGGTCGCCGTCTACCGAGCCAAAATTTCCCTGACCATCTACCAACAATGTGCGCAGGGAAAAATCTTGCGCCATACGCGCCATGGCTTCATAGACCGCCGAATCTCCATGAGGGTGGTATTTGCCAAGCACTTCACCGACAATGCGCGCAGATTTTTTGTAAGCCGTATCGGCGCGAATGCCCATGTCGTACATGGCGTACAAAATGCGGCGCTGTACGGGTTTTAGCCCGTCACGCGCATCGGGCAGGGCGCGCGAAACAATCACGCTCATGGCGTAATCGAGATACGATTGCTGCATTTCGCTGTCAATGTCTACTTTTTTTATGATGCCGAGTTCCATAGTTGCTCCAAAATCTTTTAGATACAAAGAAAAATCTTTAAACCTTTGCTCTGCTTTGTTTTTTATGTGAATGAATGTTCTATTTTTTGGGCTTATCTTACGAGGAAAGAGAACAGGCGTCAAGCCAGCAATTCCATGTAGAAGTGTGCCACTGCAAGGGAGGAGGCAGTCTCTCAGCCAAAACCAGGAGATTGCTCTCCACACTGGCGTACGGTGCAAATGTCGGGGGGGAAAACCGCCTCGCAACACTTGCAGCGCACCATCAGAAATTACAGGCTTCAAGCGCCGATCAACACTTGCAAAAGGAACAGGGCAATCATGCCGGCTAAAATGGTAAACAGGGTGTTTTTAGAAAACCATGCCACAAGAATGGCGACCATGCCCGCCAGCAGCCGCGTGTTGCCGAGTGAAAAATCAAGTTGGCTGGAACGATAAAAAAGTTCGGGAAAAATAATAGCAGAAAGTACGGCGGGCGGAACGTAGTGCAGCGCCTTGCGCATGGTTTCTGGAATTTGAAATTTGCCAAATAAAAAGATGAGTGAAAATCTCATGCCAAATGTAATCAAACCGCCAATGAGCATGATCAGCCAAATATTCATCGCGCCCCCGCGAGAGATTTTTGTCCCTCCAAAATTGTTCCAATCACAATTCCGGTCAGTGCGGCAAAGATTAAGCCCAGTTTGAAGGGCAGGCTATAGGCAAACAGCGAAACAACGCCCGCGCTGATGGCTGCCGCAACCATTGGGCGGTTTTTTAAGGCGGGTACGACCATGGCAATAAAAGTGAGCGCGAGGGCAAAATCCAAATGCCAGTTTTCGGGGATGGACGTGCCAAGAAAAATACCAAACGCAGTGCTGATCTGCCAGGTAGACCAGAGCGCGCACCCGGCTCCCAGTAAAAACCAATGGCTGACAGGTCGTACGCCTTCTTTTTCATATTGCAAAATACTTGGGGCGTAGGCTTCATCCGTCAGCAGGTAAGAAAGCAATACTTTCCACTTTATCGGCAGGCTTTTTAAATATGGCGCAAGGGAAGCGCTGTACAGCATGTGCCGCAAATTGACCACCGCAATCGTCAGAATGATAACCATTGCAGGCGCAGATTCGGATACGAGTTGGGCGGTAATAAATTGCGCCGACCCTGCAAAAATCATGGATGACATCATCTGCGAAGCCGCCTGGGATAGCCCGGCATTAAGCGCCAGCACGCCGTAGATAACGCCAAAAGGAAAGACGCCAATGAGCAGGGGAATTTCTGCGCGGACTCCATCCCAAAATGTTTTTCTTGCTTCGTTCATACAATCTCCGTTTTTACCGTTTTTTAAGTCCGAAGACTTCAGATCCAAGATAAGAAAAGTCCCGCCAACCATGTGACGGGACTTGAGGGTTGGATTGCCGTTCTAATTTATTTCAACGCTTCTTTTGCCGCGTGAATAACTTCTTCGTAATTGGGTTCTTCGCCCAGGGTGGCGAGGTAGTTGGCGTAAACCAGGTTTCCATCGCGCCCGACAATAAAGACAGAGCGGCGCAAGAAGCGGCGCTCTTTAATGAGCAAACCGTATTGGATGCCAAATTCACCTTCAAGCACATCAGATACAACTTTAACTTTGTCTACGCCGGCGGCTCCACACCAGCGGGCTTGCGCCATAGGAAAGTCGGTGCTGATGGTGTAGATGATGATGTCATCGCTTAGTTTGGCGGCTTCTTCATTGAAGCGGCGGGTTTCACGGTCGCAGACGGCGGTGTCGAGCGAAGGCACAGCAGAAAGGATAATCACTTTGCCTTTGGATTGTTGTATGGGGTTAATCGGCGCCCAGTTGGCAGCGGCGGAAGTAAATTCGGGCGCAGGCTCCCCGACCTTTACTTCATCTCCCAATAAAGTGGCAAATGTATCGCCAAGTTTAAAAACATCGGTACGAGCGGTTGTCATGTCTCTTTACTCCTTTAACTATAAATGACTGGTTTGATGAATGGATTTTACCGCAAAAAGTCCGAGGCTCATCACCTCGGACTTTTTATATTATCCCTATCCGCTGCTGCTTGAACTGCTGCTGCTCGACCCGTCACTGCTTTTGCTGCTACTGCTGCTTGTGGCTGGTGAAGTTATCTTCTTCAACAGGTCATACCAAAAAGACGACCCTTGCGAGACGGCGGCGGCGGTCAGCCCAAGCCCAATCACCTTTAGAACGATGAACAAAAGCCAGTCCATGACCGTAGCCCCGGCAGCCGGGTGTTCGGTATGCCACCAGCCAATGCGAATGGTGAGGTCGCTCAGTTCACGAATCAAATCATCAATGCTGGCGATGGAGCCTTCCTGGGCTGCCACCACTTCTGCTTTGGCAACGGCGAGGGTACGCAGTTCTGCGTTTGTCCAGAGGGTTTTTGCCAGTTGAATGCTATCGGTGCCAAAAAGCACGGTAATGCCAATGGAAAGCACAATAACAAAACTGCGGGCGTTGGAGCGGAAGGTGGCGGCGGCTTGCTCCAGCATCCCTGTAAAATATGCGGTGGTGCGTTTGCGCAGATCTTCCATGGTGGTTACGCCCTGGTTGATCCAACTAATGAATGCGCGTTTCCCTTCCGAATCGGGCAGTTTGTCAATCAACTCTGCCAGTTGTAATAAATTAACTTCCTGGTTTGCGGTTAAGCCAGCCATGTCAAAGTAGGCATCCACCAGGGTAGAGACGGGTATTTTTTCAATTTTTTTGGGTTCGGTAATTGCGCCAAATACGCTGAACATATTTTTATAGCGAATGGGGCGCAGCGCCTGCAATTGCGGCAGGTTGAGAAAATCTCCAATTTTTTTATCGCCGACAATTTTAATCAGGTAGCGTTCCAGCGCCTTGCCGCGTGTTTCAAAAAATTCATTAATCCATTGTGTAACGAGCGAAATAATAGACCCTAAAATATAGTAAACGAGAATAAGACCGATAGCAACTTCAAAAACTTGAGGTACAGACATGGCTTTCTCCTTTTTGATGAAAATACGTGTTATAAATTTTTTTCCAATTCGGCTAGCCAGTCTAATGGCTTGCCCCAACGCATTCGTTCTTTAACGCCAACCTTGTTTTTGGCGGGTCGATCCCATTTGGGTCCGGGCGGACCAGACTCTTCGACCAAAAAACTTTTAACGCCCCACAAGCCTTTATATTGTACCCAATCAGGCTCCGAATTTAATAAGATTCGTTTCCATTCGTTCATTTTTGGGTGGGTGGTCTTACGATCAGATTTACTGCGTTTTAAATAACTGCTTGACTGCACCACCCCTTCACGCAGGGCGTCTCCCTGAAAGCCAATGCGAAACCCATCTCCGGTTGCCATTTCCATTGGCAGGCTTACCAAATAATAATCGTCCTCATCTCGCAAGTTACGAAATGCATCTGCGGCAAGGATATGGGTTCGCATGACTGCGGCATCTTTCATTGCAATCTGACGCGCCTTTTGGTTGGGATTAAATAATAAAAACAGGTATTGAATCAAACCATCCGCCCAAAAAATCAACCGTTGAAGTTTGCCCGATTTATACATCTTCGGCAGGCGAATCACTTCAGGCTGACTGTAATTTGCGTGCGAGCCAAGCGCCACATAAACCAGCGGGTGTGTGGTATGCCTTCCGCGCTTATCCACCGCCAGCCGCACAGTTTCCCATTTTTCCATACTCCCCGACCCATGCTGTGAAAACAAAACTGAGTACGGCGCATTATTCTTTAAATACACCGACACCAACTCCCAATCTGCTTCGTGATGGTTCATGCCATTTGCAGCCAGCCGCCAGTCGTTGAAGGCGTAAAAAAAATGATATTGTAAAATCGTCCACTGATTTGAATCTTGATCGGTTTGGCGTAAAATACGCCCATAATAAACAGGCTCAGGTTCCTTTATGAGTATCTTTGAATATTCAGCATAAGCCTCTTGGGCAATTTTCTCTGTGGCTTGCGAGAGAACATCCAACATCATACCTGGAAGTTCAGGGATCAGAGCGTCGAGTACAAAGTTCATGGTGCGCACAGACAAATAAAATAATACACTCAAATAAATTGGCAATAGAATAAGATACTCCACCGCAATACTGATGTATTGGCTGGGGTGAAGAAAAAACCAAATTGGCATCACCTCAAGCACAATAAAAAATAAAGCCGCAAAGGCTGCGGGAATAATTCGCAACCGAATAGGCGAGGCAAACATAAAGATGATTAACGCCGCCATAAGAGACGCGCCCAGCGCCGCTTCTGCGCCAGCCACCTGCGCTCCCAACCAGCCAATTACAATAGCCAGCACCGAAACAAATGCCCACCAGACCCATGCATCAGAATCACTCAAAGGACGATTGACAAAGCGCAAATAGAATTTTTCGCTCTTTAACCTGCCCAAGCGTTGTACTAACGGCAAGTGGGAATGGTCAAACAAGCCCAGCATCGCCTGCGGATCACTGGCAAAGAGCGAAGACTTTTCCAGGTAGGGTTCCACTGCCATCGGAAAAAAACGCTCGCTTTTTGCAAAACGCAAGACAGGCTCGTAATGTTCAAGCAATTCAAGATCGGTCATGCGCCCTCTATGGTATAAACGCAAATATGAAAACTCAAATGATCGAAAAATCGTTCTTCAGTTATTTTAACGCCAAACCAAAATTCATCGTCCGCGCGCCTGGGCGGGTAAACTTAATTGGCGAACATACCGATTATAACGATGGATTTGTCCTGCCGATGGCGATTGATCGCGCCGTGTGGATTGCGCTCGCGCCGCGCACAGATTCCACTGTGCGCATTCGCTCCCTCGACCTGGAAGTTGAAGCGGCTTTCGACCTGCATTCCCTGTCAAAAGACAACGGCTGGGTCGAATATATTAAAGGCGTGGCATACCAACTGCAAAAAGCAGGCTACGAATTAAAAGGATTCGACGCCGTGATGACGGGAGATATACCGCGCGGCGCAGGGCTATCCTCTTCTGCGGCGGTGGAATTGGCAACGGCGCTTGCTTTTGCCACCATCTCAGGCATAACGTGGAATGCAGCGCAAATGGCAAAGATTTCACAAAAAGCCGAAAACGAATGGGTTGGTGTTAATTGCGGCATTATGGATCAAATGGCAAGCGCGGCATCCAAAGCAGGCTGCGCCTTATTTTTAGACTGCCGCACATTGGAATTTCAACATGCCCCCCTGCCGCAAAATATATCCGTCGTAATTTTAGACACATCCACCCGGCGCGGATTAGTAGATTCTGCCTACAACGAGCGGCGCAATCAATGCGAAGAAGCGGCGCGCAAGTTGGGGGTTAAAGCGTTGCGTGATGTAAGCGTGGAAGAGTTTGAAAAAAGCAGCGGACTGAGTGACTTGGTGAAAAAAAGAGCCAGGCACATCGTCACAGAAAATGCACGGGTGCTGGAAGCAGCACAGGCAATGAAAGCAGAAAATATCATTCGGCTGGGTCAATTATTCAATGCCAGCCACGCCAGCCTGCGCGATGATTTTGAAGTAAGCAGCGAGGCGCTTAATCAAATAGTGGAATGTGCGCAAGAACAACCAACCTGCTACGGCGCACGAATGACTGGCGCGGGCTTTGGCGGCTGCGCTGTGGCGCTGGTGGCTGAAGAAAACGCCCAAAAGTTTGCCCAGGCGGTCTCTGCGGCTTACAAGCAAAGATCCGGTCTGGATGCAGCGGTCTACATTTGCAAAGCAAGCGAGGGCGCAAGTTTAGTAAAGTACGAGTAGCATTCATTGAGTTTGCTGCCCTCCCCCAAAAAATATAGAAGTGATGGATTAAGTTCCTTAAAGGCGTAAAAAAACGCCATCAGCATGAGGTAAACCGCCCAAGCAGAGAATAAAAAATGGACACGAAAAACGTGTCCATTTTTTATTCTAAGTGTATGCCATCTGCTTAACTTCCACAGGGCGTTTACGAGACTGACGTTTGATCATTTTTTGTGCAACAACACGCGTCTGACGTTTTTGAGCGTTGCGGATGATCAATTTCATAAAATTTTCGTGATTGGTCGGGTCGTTCAACAGTGAAAAATCTGCAGAGCCTGGCTCGTGCGGCGGGTAAAAGATGCCGCAGTTGGGGTTAATTTCCAACATGTAAATAGTTCCATTGGCATCCATGCGGTAATCACAGCGGGCGTAACCGTTGCCGCCCAGCTCGGTAAAAACGCGCATGGTTTGTTCGCGCAGGGTGTTTTGAATTTTAGGGTCGTTTACCACCGCAACCGACATCTTTTCGTATTCAACCCATTTCATATCATAATGTTTAAAAGATTCGCCTTTGGGGAAAATAAATTCAACCGGGGTGAAGGTCAACGGCTTGTTAGAATCATCGGGGTTTTCAGCAATGAGGCAGGTAAACTCGCGTCCTTCAACAAATTCTTCAACCAAGGCACGTCCAAATTCGTCAATTTCAACTTTTAATTGTTCACGCAGTTGATCAATGTTTTCAACACGCGAGTTACGGCGAATTCCAATGCTGGCATATCCGTGCGGCGGCTTGACCAACATGGGGAAGTTAAGGCGTTTGGCAACTTTTTCGGCGTCTTCAACGCGGTTTATGAAAATCCAATTGGGAGTGGGAACAGCAACACGGCGAGCGGCGTTTTTCATTTCGTCTCGTGTGGGGTCAAAAAATTTTGAATCGGCGCCTGTAAAAGCCGCATTATATTTTTCAAGCGCATGTACCAATGCAATGCCAGACAGGGCATCATCCGGTGTGCCGTCACACAAGTTGATAAATGCTTCCACGCCTTCATCCATCAGGTCTCGGATTTGCTTTTCAACATCCGTTGGTTGTACAAGATGCTGCTTCCAGCGATAGCCATTCATGTAGGCTGATGGGTCATAGGGAATATCGTTATCCTCTGGAAGGCTTGCCAAAACACAGATATACATAATCAATCCTTTATGGTTGTTTTCTTTTTTGTTTTACCATCATTTAATGACGCAAATTATTTTTTTATTTACGCATCCATTGTAACTAACTATTGATTTATGTAAAGGGTTTTGATTATAAAATTATCTTAAAATATCATAAAGATAAAAACACCCGCCTTATAGTTTCATTAAGGTTATTAAGGTTTTAGGGCAAATCATGGCTTACTTCCAAAATTGAGGCAGGTGCTGTTTATATGTTTTCAAGTAGTCATCGAGGATCAATTTTGCGGTGTCAAGGTCACGAATTACAGGGTCGAGCAGCAGGCATTGCAGCGCTTTTTCATAACTGCCTTCGAGGGCGGCGTCCACACCAATTTGAGCTGTCATTAATTCACGGCGGCAAAGTTCGGCAATGGGTTCGGGCAAGGCGCCCATGTGAACGGGTTGAATTCCATCTCCATTTACCATAACTGGCGTTTCAACTATGGAGCCTGGCGGCAAGTTGGAAATTTGACCCACATTGGGCAGATTGGCGGCGAGATGATAATGCTCTCCCGCACAGGTAATATTTTCGATCATCTCCAGCGCCCCTTCAGAATCAGACTCGCGCAAACTCTCAACAGAGAGGCTGCCGCCTGCCATGTCGCTCAGGCGGTCCAGGCTAAAATCACGCAAGCCTGCCATTATCTCCCAGTCATACAAGCGGATGTTGAATTTTTCCCAGGGCTTGGTAACTGGGTCACTCATCCAGGGCAGGTATTCGCAGAGGTGCGTGTCGCCGGGGACGGGGAACATGCCAAAGTCGTGAAAGATGCGGCGAGTAAGCGGCTCAAATTTCTCGTCCAATTCAAAAAAGCGTTTCTTCAAAAGCGGGTATAAATTACGTCCGGTTTTTTTTTCGTGAACTGAAACAATCCATGAAAAATGATTGGTGCCAGCAGCGCGAATATCCAACAAGGGAACTGCCTGACGCATGACCTGATGTTGAAGCGGATGCTGCATCAAATCTGCGTGCATACCTTCCAGCCCTTCAGGAATGTTAATGCCGAGGTCTTTTGCCAGCGCAACCGCCACCATGCCATAGCCGGCATAAATTTGATGGCACAAACCAACCACTTTAATGCGGCTGTGACGATTGACAGCATCACAAATTCTTACCATAGGATTGGTGAAATTGATAAACCATGCGGCGGGGCAAGCCTGTTCCATATCACGGATAATTTCCATGAGCGGGGGCATGTTGCGCGCGGCATGGATAAATCCGCCGGGTCCGCCATTTTCAGCATACGGCTGATGCACGCCATATTTTAAGCTGATGTCGTAATCTGATTTCCACAGTTCTTCACGCGGACCCACCTCGATGGCAGAGACAACAAAGTTTGACCCATCCAGTGCGTCTTTGTGATTTTGATGGGCGCTGATTGTGAAGCCGGAATTCCATTCTTGATTGAGGCGGTTAGCAAGGCGCTGAACAATATCCAGGCTTTGCGGGTTGCGATCCACCAGCGCAAGATGAGCGCCGCGCAATTTTTCGGAGCGCAGCAGCGCGGCAAGGGTGTTCTCTCCAAACGATGCACTGCCCGCGCCAATTACGGTAATTTTGGTCATATACTTTTCCTTATTTTTTTAATTTAAGTTCAAAGAGATAGGGGAAGTTAATTCTTTCGGCTATTTTTTGAAGCGCAATGGGGATGATTAATGCGGCAATGACGCCAAGCAAAATATGCAGAATCCAATTGTGGAGGTGGAATATTTGCTGGAGCATCAGCCTTGTGCCTGCGCCCGCCAGCATGTGAACCAGGTAAATTTGAAGCGAGTAGATGCCAAGTATTTTCAAAAATTGAAGGCGTTTTTTTGCAGCAAGATATTTTGCCAGGCTGATGCTGGCGGGAATGCCGAGTGCGGAAAAATAAAGCACATAAAAAGGATGCGAGGCGCTCAAAATACGGCTTGGTGGAATCAAGTTTTCAAAGACAAAATACGCCGACCCCAACAGCGCGGCAAACAACGCCAGAACAGCCCATAGCGGTAGCAGCAGCAGGTCTTCATCCACCAGCCAGCGGCGCAAATAAATGCCGAGGATAAAAAACAGGAAATGGGTGGAAAAACCAAAAAGCGCCGCCTCATTAATTTGCAGCGGGTAAAAAAACAAAGCCAGCCCAAGCAGAGCCAGGAGCGGCGGCGAAAACTTTCCCATTGAATTGAGAAGGGTAAATACAATATGCATCACCAACAGCGCGTAAATAAACCAGAACTGCCCCCAGGGGCGATAGACAATGGCGAAGATGTCGAAAATATTTGCGCCCATTTGCGTTTGGCGGGAGAAGAGAACTTCAACGCTTATTTGTAAAATAGACCAAAGAAAATACGGGTAGGCAATTTGCAGCAATTTATCTTTTAAGTATTCACGCGCACCGCGCTTTTGCAGGCTGCGCTCCACAAACAAGCCTGCCAATAAAAAAAAGAGCGGCATGTGAAAGGTGTACACCATGCTGTCGGAGAGTTCAAAAAAATGTTGTGGAATTTCCAAGCCGGCATGATACCCACTGCTAAGCAGATGACCATAAACCACCAAAATAATGCCAATGCCTTTTGCGTAATCAACCCAGTCTGTTCTTGCGTTGTTCATGCGGATATGATCCTATTAAAACATGAATGCGTTGGAATCATCCAACGCATTCATTGTACTGCGGTTGAGCAACTTTACTTTGTTTGTATTTGTACTTCGGCGGTCATACCCCAAAGCAGACCAACAGGTTGTTCGCCCAGCTCGATGGTGACCGGGTAAACTACGTCTCCGCCGACAGTTTCTGAAATGGGGGAGATTTTTATCACCCGACCCGTGACGGTGAGTTTTAACGCTGCAATGTAAACATTGGCAGTTTGACCCATTTTCACAGAGGTCACATCCCGCTCGCTCAGGTCGGTGGTTTGAATTTGCATGTGAGCCAGGTCTGCCAAGTGAATGACTACCTGACCCGTCTGCGCAATTTCGCCAGTCTGAAGGCTTATGTCTACCACACTTGCGGCGAAGGGCGCATAGATTGTGGTTTGAGCAAAAGAAGCACGGGCTGATTCCAACGCCAATTTGGCTTGATTCCATTCGGCTTCAGCCTGCTGTTTTCTTTCGGGCGGGCGGTCGTAGCGTGGACCCCAGTACGAGTATTCCAACTCGCCCGCTTTGGCTGCCAGTTCAGCGCGCAAAATTTCACCTTCAAGGTCTGGCGTGTAAAGCGTTGCAAGGGGCTGCCCGGCTTTAACTACCTCACCTTCCTTAACCAAAATTTCTTTTACTGGCGCCGAAAGGGTAAAACTGATTTTTGTTTCGCGCATGGGCTGTGCCTCCGCAGAGGCAATTACGCCATCCGCCAGAATCAAACCAGTGGAGGCAGATTCAGTTGCGGGCGCGGCAGGGGGCAAAGTGGCAACAGATTGGGCGGGCGACCCACATGCCGCGAGTATGAAAGCGAGCGCGGGCAGTGTCATCCAAAATAGTTTCTTCATCATGGACCTTCTATTCAGCCTCGATCTTCACTTCGGCGCTCATGCCCCAACGCAAGCCTTCGGGCTGGTCGGCGAATTTGATGGTGACTTTGAAGACTACGTCACCGCCAATGGTTTCTGAAATGCGGGCAATATCTATGACGTTGCCGCTAAAATTTTGATCGAGCGCTTCAATAAAAATACTGGCAGGCTGACCGACTTGGATGGCGGTCATGTTCTTTTCGCTCATGTCGGTGGTTTCAATTTGAAAGAGAGAGAGGTCGCCCAGTACAATGACAATTTGCCCTGGCGTAACCACTTCGGCAGGGGAAATATCCACCGAGACGATGGTGCCGCCGAAGGGCGCAGTGAGTACGGCTTGCGTTATTTGAGCCTTGAGAATATCCACTGCGGCTTGGGCGCGGTCTATGCTGGCTTGCGCAGATTGCAGCCTTTCATTATCAACTTGAGTGCGGATAATGTACGCCAGTTTGGTCTGCTCGGTAATTACTGCCGCTTCGGCTTCTTTAACCTTTGCTTCAAGGACGGCGGTATCTATGGTGACGAGAACATCGCCCGCCTGAACGACATCCCCGGCTTCTACTTCAACAGTTTTTACGGCGCCAGAGGTGGGGAAGGACAGTTCAACTTTTTTTACAGGAACAACAATCGCAGAGGAAGAGGCGTTAGCGCTAGAGACAGCAGGCTGTGATTCTGCCTCCAACACTACGGTGGGAAGGGCAGTTGGCGTGGCGGGTGTGCCGCAGGCGGAAATCAGAAGCGCCAAAACGCTGGTAAATATCCAAAAGACTTTTTTCATTATTTTTTATTCTCCATGCAAACAATGTACAGACGAATGCGCCCGCACCCTGGGGCAGGGCGCAATGCGTTTTTTTTCGTACCGCAGGTTAATATTTGAATGCGCAAATTTTATCAGAACGCACAGGTTTTGCACAGGTTTTACAAAGTTTCAGTTAGCGGGGGGGGTTGGCTTATTTTGTGTCGTTTTCAATCAGCCCATCTTGTAATGTAACCACGCGGCTGGCATACTCAATAACGCGCGGGTCGTGCGTGGCAAAGACAAAAGTGACTCCTGTTTCTTTGTTGAGTCGCTGCATAATTTCCATGACCTGTTTGCCATTTTCTGTGTCTAAATTGGCAGTGGGCTCGTCGGCAAGGATGATGAGCGGGTGGGTGGCGAGTGCGCGGGCAATGGCAACCCGCTGTTGCTGCCCGCCGCTGAGTTGGTCGGGGCGGTGGTGGGCGCGGTCTTGCAGGCTGACGGCTTGAAGCAGTTCCGCCACACGCGCTTTGCGCTCGCTGTCTTTTTGGCGGAGCAAAAGCAGGGGCATTTCAATATTTTCGCGGGCGGTTAAAGTTGGAATGAGCGCGAAAAATTGAAAGATAAATCCCAGCGAACCTTTGCGCAAATCGGCGCGTTGATTGCGGTTTAGTTTGGTTGCATCCTGCCCGTTAATAATGACCGTGCCAGAAGTAGGCTGGTCTAAACAGCCAATGAGTTGCAGCAGGGTGGTTTTACCCGACCCGGAGGGACCGACCAATGCGGTAAATTCACCAGACTGAATGGATAAATTCACGCCGCGCAGGGCGCGAGTTTCCACTTGTCCAATTTTGAAAACGCGGGTGATGTTTGTTAATTTTGCAACTTCCATTTTAATTCTCCTTAATCCGCCGCAGATCAGCACAGAGGAAAGCAATACTTTCAAGCCGCAAATGGGCGCTCATCTTTTTATCTATCATTGAATATTATTTTCCATGCAAGGCTTCCACAGGTTCCATACGCGCGGCAAGCAGGGCAGGGTACAAGGCGGCAACCAGGGTGATGACATAGGTTGTGATGGTGAGCGAAATTGTATCGTCCAGCGTAAGGTGGGCATAAATATTATCTTCCAGCAAAAATCCGGTTAAGCCCATATCGCCGATATAAAAGCCATAGCGGGCGAAGTATGCCGTCATCAGCCCACCGAAGATCAGCCCGCCAATTACGCCGCCCGTTGCCAGCAGCCCGCCCTCCACCAAAAACTGCGCCATAATCCGCCGCCCCTTCATGCCAATTGCTGCCAAAATTCCAATTTCGCGCGTGCGTTCAAAGACCGCCATGACCAATGTGTTGGTTACAACAGTGGCGGTAATTCCCAAAACAATTAAATACAGCACCACCATGTAGGCGTTTGCAAATTCTTCGGTTTGCACAATCAGTTCATTTATTTTGCGCCACGAGACAATTTGAAAGTTGGAAGAGTGCAGGGCAGCAGAGACCGCCTCTGCCTGTTCCTGGTTTTGGAGCATGATGAAAATAAGCGTGGCATGGTTGCCCGCGCCCGTAAAGTTTTGCGCTTTTGCCAGCGGCATAAAGACTGTGTTTTCATCGTAGCCGGTTGTGTTGGTGCTAAAAATACCGCGCACAAAAAATAACTGCTCGTCTACATTGCCTTCAGATTTATTCACTAGCAGGCTGATTTTTTCGCCAACTTGCAGGTTGAATTTTTCTGCCAGCGGTTTGCCAATGAGGATGCCTTCACGGTCATCGGGTTGGATGAAATTTCCCGCCACCACCCCCGCCCGAAATGGGTCATTCGCCGTTGAGTCTGGGTCAATTCCGATCACTTGCACGCCACGCGAATGGTCGCCGAGTGAAATAATTCCGCTGGCGATCAAACGCGGGGTAGCCGAAACAATCTGCGGGATGGATTTCAACTGCTCGATCATGCCCTGCGGGTTTTCGACCAAGTCTTGCCATTTGAGGCTGGTTTTATTTTCGTTGTAAGTCAATGCGCGAATTTGCAAATGTCCGCTTTGTAGTTTTATGGTGTTTTGCATGGCGCCGCGCATTTCGCCTTCCACCACCGATGCCATTAAAAGCAATAAAGACATGCCTGCCGAAACGGCAAGCGCCGAAAGCAGGGAACGCCGCTTGTTGCGCCCCAGGTCACGAAAAGCCATTTTTAAGAGTTGGATCATTTTTTTCTCACTTTGCCTGCGCGTCAACACAAGCCGCATGTGCCAGAAATTAAACGTAGTGCAGCGCCTCGGCAGGTTCGCGGCGAGATGCTTCGCGGGCAGGAACCCAGGCGGCGAGGGTTGAGATGATAATGACTGTCAGCATCCGCGCTGGTAAATTACCAATGCCCAAAGTAGGGTAAATGCGCCCGCTAATTAATGCCATGTATTCGGTCATGCTGGCATAGGCTGTGTAATCCAAGCCAATTTGACCAAGGATGAAATTAAATAAGATACCCAGCGCAGCGCCAACCACTGCGCCAGAAACGCCAATGAGCGTGCCTTCAAGAATGAACAACACAGAAATCTCGCGCGGTTTTACCCCCATTGCGCCCAGCAAGCCGATCTCGCGCGTGCGTTCATAAATTGCCATGAGCAAAAGGTTTAAAATACCAATGCCGGCAATTGAAATAATAATCACGCCAAAGACGTTCATTACGCCGCTTTTGCGATTTAACGCGTTGCCCAGTTCTGGATAATTTTCTTCCCAAGATTCGACTTCGTAATTTGGCAGTATGGATTCGAGCGCCTTAACCACGCCCGCCTCGCCGCCCAAAGTTTCCAAATTAACCTGAATTTCAGTGGATTTTTCGCTCAAGCCATACAGGGCTTGAGCCTCGCCCAGTGAAATATAAAGAGTTGTCTTTTCAATGGATGCCATGCCGAGATCGTAAATACCAACGACGGTCATGGTGCGCTGGCGATTTTGCTTGTGAATGTCGCTGCCCACCACGGTAATGCGGTCACCAAGTTTTAGGCTCATTAAGTCTGCCAGCCCGCGCCCAATTAAAAGAGCGTCGCGGTCAGTGTGTGTCAGCCAGCGTCCTTCGGTAATATGCTGCGCAATCAAACTCACCGATGCCTCTGCTTCTGGTTCAATGCCAATAATGCCGACAGAGAATGCGCCCTCAGGGTTGGTCACCAGCCCGCCAGTTTGGATTCTGCGCGTGGCAGAAATAACACCCGCTTGGGCGAGCGCGGCTTTCACGGCTGCCTGATCGTCTGTCAGAGGCAAAAGCGGATTTCCCTCAAACTTCTGACGATAGCCCTGCGCGTGCATTTGAATATTGCCGCCCAAAACGCGAATGGCGTTGCCATAAATGGCTTGATTGAACCCGTCTATCAGTCCATCGTACATCATCATCATCGCAAGGCTGAGTCCCATGGCGCCGATGATGATGAAAGTACGGCGGCGGTGCCGCCAGATGTTGCGCCATGCAAGGCGCAGGTATAAAGTCATTGGGGTATCCTTTCGTAAATCTGATCAGGTTGCCTGATAAAAGACTGCCCGGTCAAAACGGGCATTTATTCAAAAATTAGTGCGCAAACAAAGCCCATTTTTAAATCTGGCGGACAAATTGAGACTCTGTTTTACGCAAGCCGTATTCCATGACGTACAATAATTTATCTATCTTTTCCTGGGTTTTTGCAGAACGCACCCATTTTAAAATATCTTTTTGCTTCATACCTTCCTGCAAAATATAGGTTGTAATGGCAGTCGTCCAAACATCCATAACCATGACTGCCAATTCCACATCCACACTGGGGTCAACTTCACCATTTTTCATTGCCTGCCGAATCATTGTTGAAAGTGTGTCGGTGGTCAATTGGTGATATTGAATGAAGTTTTTTCCATAGTACAAGCCTTCAACCAGCAAAACACGGGTAACTGCCTGAGTCATGCGCGGGTAGGCGGAATTAAACTCCATGCCTGCTTTCACCATCCAGCGAAAGTAGCCAAAGGTGTCCATGTTGCTGCTGGGCGGGTGTTTTGCCTTAAAGAACTCCATCTTTTCATTTATGAGCAGACTCAGCAAATATTTAAATACATCCATTTTGTCTTCAAAGTATTGATAAAAACTGCCTTTGGAAATTTTGCTGTTTGCCACAATTCGGTTGATGGAAGAGGCGTCAAAGCCGAACCCGGCAAATTCATCTACGGCGGCGTTGATAATGATTTGTCTTTTTTGTTCAGGGAGATTGAGGAATGTTTGTTTGGGCATTTAACGTGACCTCGTAGTCATATGACTTACGAGTCACATTGTACGCCAACTCGCGCGCCTGTCAAGAATGCCGCACAAAGAACCTGGGCTTTCTTAAAGCAGGAAAATGCCGCAGCGAACCTTTAAGAAAGCCAGCCCCTTAAAATACATTCTTACATTTATGCAAACCAGTTATAATTCATAAGTCGTGTAGGAATTATCATAATTCCTAGTTAAACAGATCAATTTATTCATCATCAAAAGGAGTTAATATCATGGGATTCTTCGGTAAAATTCTCGAAAAACTGGGCATCAAAAAAGAAGAGGAAGTTGCAGCGCCTGCCGCAACCGTTGCACATGACAAGCCAGCCGCAGTAGAAGCAAAACCTGCCGCCCCAGCCATTGTTAAACCAAGCACGCCCGTAGCCGCGCAAAAAGATGACGTTGTGACCGCGCCCAAGCAGCCCACAATCAGCAAGATGGAAGCGCCCAAACCAGTGGCAGTTTCAGAAGTGGACGTGATGAAGCACCTGGAAGAAATTTCCCTCGGAAAAGGTCTCGACTGGAAAGTCTCCATTGTAGACCTGCTCAAATTGCTGGATATTGACAGCAGCCGCGAAGCCCGCAACGAACTGGCAACCGAACTTGGCTGCCCCGCCGACTTAATGACCGACTCAGTCAAAATGAATGTTTGGCTGCACAAAGAAGTTTTGAAGCAAATTGCCAAAAACGGCGGCAATATTCCTGCTTCCATGCTTGACTAATTTTTCACCATCAACAAAAAGAGCGCTGGCATTAATGCCAGCGCTCTTTTTGTTGGCGAGCAATGTCACTTTTCCCCTTTCGCTGCATCTAAACTTTTTATACTATTTTCATCGGAGAATTTGCCATGCTAAAAAATATTTTTCTGCTGCCAATTAAGTTTTGTACCCGCTGCCTTTATAAAATTTCTGACCTGTTTATTTCTGCCATGCGCATGATCGCCTTAAATTGGCAGAAGATAGGGCGCCGCGCCGCCGATGCCGGCATGGATATTGCCGAGTCGGGCAAACAGCATGTTGAAGAATTACGAGAGCGCAAGCAAGGGAAAAAATAAACTTGGCATCCCCTCTTCTTTCTGAAGCAAAAATTTTTCTAACCCGCCAAATCACCGAGTGGGTGGAACAAGTAGCCAGCCTGGGAAGCGACCCCAAAGATGACGAGCAAACGCGGCTAAACAAAACCCTGATAGCCGGTGCAGCATTTTTATTTATTCCAACGGGCATGGTCTGGGCTTGGGGATATTTTATTTTAGGGTTGTGGACGGCAGCGGCAGTGCCAATGAGCGCCTCTCTGATTTTGATGATTGGCTTGTTTTATTACATCAAAACCAAAAAATACGCCACGTTTCGCGCCTTTGCGCTGTCTCAAACCCTGCTCATGCCCGTAGCGCTGACCATTATTTTAGGCGGGTTTGTCAATTCGGGGCTGGTGATTCTCTGGTCGGCGCTGGCGCCTTTTGCGGCAATGATTCTGGAAAATCAGCGGCGGGCAATGGGCTGGTTCATTGCCTTTTTGGCTTTAATTGTGGGCAGCGGCGCGGTTCAAAATTGGATTCCCATTCAACAACCTCTGCCAGAGTTCTTCATCCGCGTTTCATTTGTAATGAATTTGGGCAGCGCGTTTATCATCACCTTTATCACCGCCTATTATTTCATCTTCCAAAAAGATATGTACAAGGCGCGTT
Source organism: Anaerolinea thermophila (assembly GCA_020721605.1). Taxonomy (GTDB): domain Bacteria; phylum Chloroflexota; class Anaerolineae; order Anaerolineales; family Villigracilaceae; genus Villigracilis. The sequence goes on along the minus strand of DYML01000006.1, from coordinate 781 downwards.
CTGAGGCGCTTTTGTTAAATATTTTGCCGCGCGAAATTGTTGAAAAACTAAAAGACAAACCGCGCCGCATCGCCGAACATCACCCGGACGTGAGCGTGCTATTTGCCGATATTGTGGGCTTCACTCCACTTTCGGCAACGATGGAAGCAGGCGAAGTGGTGGACATGCTAAACGAGGTCTTTATCGCCTTTGACAACATCTTCCGCAAGTACCAACTTGAGAAAATAAAGACGATTGGCGATTGTTACATGGCTGCTGCCGGCGTGCCTGCTCCGCGCAAAGACCATGCCCACGCCTTAACTCTGGCAGCGATGGAGATGATCGGCTACGGCAAACAACATACGTTTCGTGGGCAGCGCCTAAATTTTCGGATTGGCATTGCCAGCGGTCCTGTGGTGGCAGGCGTGATTGGCAAAGATAAATTTATTTACGACCTGTGGAGCGATACGGTTAATCTTGCCAGCCGCATGGAAAGCCACGGTCTGCCGGGCAAAATTCAAATTACACGCGAAGTGTACGAACAAATTAAAGAAAGTATCCCCTGTCACAAGCGGGGGCGGGTTTTAATCAAAGGCAAGGGTTCGGTAGAAACCTTTTGGGTGGGAGAAAATATAAAGCCCCAATAGGAACTTAGAAGTTAAATCCTTGTACAAAAAGCAAGAAAATCTTTACCACAGAGAACACAGAGCGCACGGAGGTTTTTAAATGATTTTCTCAGTGATCTCTGTGATCTCCGTGGTTGAATCTCTTTCGGCTTGTCCGAGTTAGGGGTATGCTAAAA
>DYML01000005.1:19126-41851 GCA_020721605.1 Anaerolinea thermophila | reverse complement strand
TAAATACAGAGACAAGAGGTTTCAGATAAAAACAGGAGCTCAATATGTACAACGAATTTAGTCCAAGTCAATTTTCAAAAACGGGAGAAGTAGTCTTAATTCCCTGGAATAATGCAGAGGGAGTTCTCAGGCTGGAGCGTTCAAAATTTAAGGGGGATTTCTACAGATTGGCGCATTATTTTCAGCCTCAAATCAACCCTTTGTATTGCGGCATTGCCACGTCTGTGATTATTTTAAATGCGCTGCGCGCTGAAAAAAACGCAATCCCAAGCCAAAAAAAAATGGAAGTAAAAACGCCAAAGGTCTGGGGCGGTAAAAAGATATTGTTTCCATCTTATTCGCAACTGACTTTTCTCAACGCAGAAACAGACAAAGTAAAACCAAGAGACATCATAAACCTGGACAACGTAAAACATGAAGAGGACCTAAGCGAAAAAGATTTTGACCCAGGGCTTAGTTTGGAAGAACTAAAACAGATATTGGAACAATATGGACTGAAAGTTAAAATAAACCATGCGAGTCAAAAACCAAAGGCGGGCATTAAAACATTTGGCAAAGCAGTCTCAACCACATTAAATGACGCCAACACCTTCATTATTGCCAACTTTAAAGGCAGCCGCATAGGCGGAAAAACAAATGGGCATATTTCGCCCCTGGCGGCTTATGACGAAAAAAGCGATTCGGTCTTAATTTTAGACGTGGCGGGTCACAAAAATTCCTGGTACTGGGCGCCGCTCGAACATTTATACCGCGCCATGATGTCGGATGAACAAGGCGTTTGCAGAGGCTGGCTGATTGTGTCTAATGCATAAATTCGAAGGCAGTTCAGCAATTCCGTATTTTGGGCAAGGAGATTGCTTTGTGCCTCGCAGCACTTGCTGAGGGCGGTTTCCCTGTTAATCCAAAAAACATATTTGCTGATAGAATAATCAAAAAAGCCCAAACGGGCTTTTTCACTGCAAGCAAACATCGCAAGGATACACACTCGTACATGAAATATAACTTTCCCCTTTTCTTTCGTTCCCTCTACCGCTCCTTCTTCAACTCCAAAAACACCACTGCCCGCCTCACCCGAAAACGCATTATCTTCCTTGCGCTCTTCAGCGTTGTCTGGCCCCTCGGTATGCTCATTCACTGGTTTTTTTTCTGGCTGGATGATGTTCTCTTCCCAGCCTATAAAAATCAACCGATTGAAAAACCATTGTTCATCCTCGGAAACCTGCGCAGCGGCTCCACCTTTTTGCATCGTCTGCTTTCACGCGACTCGCAAACCTTCACCAGCCTAACCACCTGGGATATTTACCTCACGCCCTCAGTCACACAAAAGAAGATCACCCAATATTTTGCGCGGCTCGACAAAAAATATTTTAACAGCGCCCTGCACCGCCTGCTGCATAAATTTGACGATGCCACGCTGGGTAAATTAAAAATTCATCCCATCTCCTTCTTTCAACCGGAAGAGGATGAAAACATCCACCTGCTGATTTGGGACGGCTACTTCGTTACCTTTCTCTTCCCCTTTATGGATGAGATGCCCAATTATCAGCACTTTGACGAAGCGCTCAGCCCCGAACATAAGCGCCGTATTATGACCTTCTATAAATCCATGCTACAACGGCACATGTACGCCACAGGCAAAAAATACTTTGTAGCAAAAAACCCGGCATTCAGCGCCAAGATTGAAACGCTGACCGAATTCTTCCCCGAAGCGCGCATCATCTACCTCGCCCGCAACCCGCTTGATATGCTGCCTTCCACCGTCTCGTGGATCAACTATGCGCGGCGCGTCTTTACCGAACCCAGCGATGGATACCATTACATTGAAGAAATTTTGGATATGACCCAGCACTGGTATAGCCACCCGCTTAAGTATTTAGATGCACACCCCTCGCCCCGCCACCTGATTTTAAAATACGACGACCTGATTCAACGCCCAGAAGCGGTTATTCGCGGCTTTTATGAACAATTTGGCTACCCCGACAAACCTGGTCTGCCCATTATTATTGATCAGGCGGTTAAGGAAACCCTAACCTTCAACAGTGAACATAATTATTCCTACGAAAGCATGGGGTTTAACCGCGAACAAATTGTAAACATGTACGCAGAAGTTTTTAAACGATTTAACTTTGAAACGCGCGAGCCGTTTGTGAAAAGAGAAAAAGTGGAAATAGAAAGGGCGAAGAAGTAATTGGTCATTGGGCATTCGGAGTCCGCAAGTAAAACTTGCGGACTTTTTTATTTAAGGAAAATACTGTTTCAACAGTTGTGCAGCCATCACACCATTTGCGCCGTCGGGGTCTGCGCTTCGTACATAAGTCAATTGTTCAAAAGCGGCGGCGCGATTGCCTTGCGCAAGGTAAGTCATGGCAAGGTGAATATGCGCGGGCAAATGATCGGGGAAGCGTTCAATGACGCCCAACAAAATTTTCTCGGCATTGGCATACCTGCCAGAAGAGAGGTACACCCAACCCAACACATCCAAAGCAGAGGGGTCTTCGGGCGCAAGGTGTACGGCACGTTGCGCAGCAGGCAGCCCAACATCCTCCAAATGCACACCGTTCTCAACACAAAATGCAGCCAGCAAACGCCAATAAGTTGATTCATCTGGCGCAAGATCAACTGCATGTTGGTACGCAGCGAGCGCCAAAATAAGATCACCGCGCTTGGCGTATGCCTCACCCAGCCCCGCCTGCCATGCAGGGTTGGTTGGCTCAAGTTCGGCAGCGCGCAAATACTCGGCAAGCATTTGCTCATATTTTTGCTGGCGATTCCAATACAGGGCGCGCAAGGCGCGAACCACCACAGAAGTGCCATCAAGCACCAGCGCCCGCTCCAAATCGGTGCGCCCCTTGCCGCCTGTTTGCTGTTTTGCTTCACCAAGCCACGCCCAAGCCTCTGCATTTTTATCATCCAAGTCAATGGCTTTCTCAAATGTCAAAATGGATAAATCCCATTCCTGCACCAAGCCCAAAGCGCGCCCAAGAGTCACCCTTTGCTGAGATGCGTTGGGTTGCGTGGAAGACAAATTCAAGGCGGCGCGCAAGGTCTGCACAGCAGGATCAAATTGAGGGTCGAGAGAGGCGGCGAACATCAAATGAGTCAGCGCCTGCTCAGGCTCCAACACAATCAGCAATAATCCAAGCCGATAGTGGGCATAGGCATCACCCGCATTCAACCGAAGTTGATTTTCGAGCGCTGCGGATTCTGCCAGAAAATTATTTTGATTGCGATATGCCAATGCCAGCAAAGTATACAAGGCGGGCGAATCATAAACCTGCAATCCTTGTTGCAGCGCCGCAATTGCCGCGCGTGAATTTCCCACAGAAAGATAAGAAGAACCAAACCACATCCAACCTGGTTCTGTTAGCACGGGCGCGCGCTGAAAGTAATCAATGGCTTGCAGCGGGTCGGCATTGACAGCGGCGGCAATGCCCGCCTTTTGCCACAAGTCGCTGCGCCAAAGCAGCAGGCGCGCGGCTTGTTCAAAAGACTGAGCGGCACGGGAATAATGACGCACCGCAAATTCGGCTTCTGCCTGTTTAAGCGCAAACCAGCCAAGCAAAACACTGGGCAAAAATATGGCGGCAAGCAAAGCGATAACGATGAGGGGGGTAAAAAATTTTTTATAAAGCATTGTAACGATAATTATACGTGAGCAAACCTTATTTTTTTAAACTGGCAGTATAATAATATTGATGAGCGCATTTACCAGTCTAATACTTACTCAATTGACCGTCCCCCCTGGGGATTTAATTTATTACATTGTCCTGGTCTTTGCTGTGGCAAGCGCACTGCAATCTGCCTTTAATCACTGGCAGGCAAGTGAGTTTCCACAGGCACGCAGGGCGTTTTCGGGTCTTGGGCTACTGCTTGTGGTGCAAGTCGTTATGTTTATTGTAAGTGGGCTTGGCTGGCAGCATTTAATTGACCCAAAGGCAATTTTGCCGCCCTTAGACCGCGCCTATATTTTATTTGGAATTATTTGGATCACCTGGCTTTACGCTTTTCCCGAACCCAGCAAAACCGCCGATGCAACCGCCGCCTTGTTAAGCCTGTTGGTGATGACCGCCTTTGGCATAAGTTTATTAATCTGGCAGCCACAGATCGCCAGCACCAGTTACAACCAAACCAATGACGACTGGACCTGGCAGGTCAGTTCTGCGCTTGCCGCATTAATTGCAATAGCCATTATCTTTGCACGCAAGCCAGACGGCATGTGGAGCGGCATTATGCTGCTAACGCTCGGCACACTGGGGCATATTGGGCATTTGCTTTTTCCTGTGGAAGGAAATTATTCTGGGATTGTGCGCTTTGCTTATATGGCAGCCTACCCAATTTTGCTAACGCTACCGCAGCGATTTACAAAGGCATCCCCATTGGGGTCTGGTTCTATCGCCAGCGCCTCTGCCCGACCCACCACTCAAAAACAAGATGTTGGGCTGCCAGAGCGCAGAAGATACAGCACAGACCCCAAAACCTTCCACGCCATGCTGGCATTGGCAGCCGAATCAAACTCCACAAAAATAAGCCAGTCCATCACACGCGCCATTGCACAAACCATGCTTTCTGATCTATGTTTTATGATCTACCTGACCGAAGGCAGCAATCAACTCCAAATTTCAGGCGGATATGACCTGATTCGTGAAGATACCCTGGACGGCGGCTCGTTAAACAAAAACGCAATTCCCATGCTGGCAAACGCTTTACAGCGCGGTCGCCCGCTGCGAATGCCAGCCAGCAGCACCTCGGCGGACGTAAAAGGTTTAGGCGATATTCTTGGATTGACCAACCCAGGTCACTTGCTATGCGTGCCAATTTTGACCCCAGAGAAGGAATCGCTGGGCGGTGTTTTATTACTCTCGCCCTACTCAGACCGCACCTGGACGGCAGAAGACCAAGCGTACCTGTCCAACATCGCCACCTCTTTGGTGCCAATTATTAAACGCAGCCAAAACACAAATAAATTAGAAGCGCAAACCGACCAAACCCGCGCACGAATTACCGACTTGGAACACCATGTGAACGAACTGACCCAGCAGTTGGAAGCCGCGCGCGCAGAAAGCCAAAAGAACCATGCAAAGGAAATTTCGTCACTAAACATTGCGCAAGAGGAATCACAACGCATTATTGAACAATTACAACTTGAAAATGCAAGTTTACGCACAAGCAAAAAAGAGCAAACAACTCCCCCGTCTTCCTCATCTACACAAATGGAACAGGAATTAAAAGCCACCTTGCAGGAATTGGCTCATCTGCAAAATCAACTGGCAGATAAAAATATAAAGATACATGAACTGGAAAAAGGGCATGTTGTTATCAAAAGCACCGAACAGGCAGAAGTCATTGCGTCCATCTCACAGGAACTGCGTCAGCCGCTCTCTTCCATAGTTGGCTACACCGATCTGCTCCTGGGCGAATCGGTAGGCATTCTTGGCGCGTTACAACGAAAATTTGTAGAACGCATCAAAGCCTCAACCGAGCGCATCAACAGTTTGACCGATGACATGATTCAAATTACAACACTGGAAACAGAATTAAACGACCTAAAACTTGAGCCTGTAGATTTAAACACAGTGATAGACAATGCCATGTCCTACACCAGCGCGCAAGTTCGAGAGAAGAACATCTCCATACACCTTGACTTACCCAAGAAGCTTTCTCCCATTCAAGCAGACCGCGAAGCGCTGCAACAAATTCTCATTCACCTACTGCAAAATGCAGGCGCGGCAACCCCCTTTGAAGGCACAGTCACCCTTAAAGTACAAACCCAAACCGAAGAAGGCACGGAATATATTGAAATTCAGGTCACAGACACCGGCGGCGGCATAGCAGGCGCAGACCTTTCGCGCGTCTTTACCCGCCTTTACCGCGCAGATAACGTGCTCATTCAAGGGGTTGGGGATACTGGCGTGGGTCTTTCAATTACCAAAACACTAACCGAAGCCCATCACGGGCGCATCTGGGTAGAAAGCGAACAGGGCGTTGGCTCCACTTTTAGCGTGCTGCTCCCCATCGCCGGCAGCGCCACCGAAAAAAGCGCGAAACCCAAAGGGAAGAAATAATGCAGTTGCGTGACTTTGGAAACGCAGTAGGAGTGGCGTTACTCTCCATTGGATTAATGGTCGGCGCCTTATCCATTTCACTCGTGGAATTTGCGCCAGAGAATACACCCACCGTTGAAAATAACCTGCCCTCGCCCGCGCCGCTAACCGCCACCCCCACCCCGCCCCCCACGCAAACACCGACCCTGGGGCTTGAATCTCCAACGCCCAGCGCGTCCCCCACCGTCACCCACACAAACACACCGCCCGCCGCCTGCCAGCCCCCAAACGGCTGGGGACAAATTATCATTCAAGCAGGCGACACATTAGACAGTATTGCCGCAGGCTACCGCACCCGCAAAGACGAATTACGCAGCGCCAACTGCCTACTATTAGACAGCCTTGTGGCAGGCACAATTTTATATGTGCCGCCTGTGGCGACCAGCACCATAGCCATGTGCGTGCCAGGCGCACCCAACTGGCAAAAGAACTACATGGTTAAATCTGGCGACACATTTTACGGCATTGGGTTTTTATATTTCATAAACGCAAATGACCTAAAAACAGCAAACTGCCGTACCAGCGACCAAATTTATATCGGCGAAATGCTGTGGGTTCCCAATATAACCCCGCGCACCGCCATCCCGCGCCCTACGGCATCGGCGATGGCAACGCTCACACCCTACCCAACAGCCATCCCTGCCACCGAAACGGATTTGCCCTATACAGTCACAGCCTTGCCATTCACAATTACGGTTGCCCCTAGCAATACTCCCGTCCCTGCCACGCCAACCGCCATGCCCACACTCACGGCAAGCCCAACAGCCTTCTCCACGCCTTAAGCAGCGGCTGGCGCAAAAAATGAGAAATGAGAAATGAGACGGCAACAGACTCATTCCACATGAAATTTGCCCGAATTCCTCCCATTATATTTTTTGTTTCTATAATTCTATTAACCGCCTGTGGAATCCAACCGCAGGCTTCTGTTTCTGCGCCACTACCCTTTATATTAATTACCGCCGCGCCCAATGCTTCGGCAACGCCAACAGCCTTTCAGCCCTTGCTCTACACGCCAACACAGCCCTCACTGCTTTCATACAATTTCAATCCGCCAAGCGCCCCAACAGAAACGGCATCGCCCACGCCTATTTCGGCAATTAACCCAAGCGCCACAGTGGACATAAGCCAATTATTTCCAACCGTTGCCGCGCCACCTATTGCAGAAGCCGTAGCCATGATCCCCAGCGCCCTGCCGCCGCTGACCGATTACGAGACCATCAACTTTTTGCTGATTGGGTCAGACAAACGACCTGGCGCATCGTACCGCACCGACACGCTCTTAATTGCCATCGTTTGGCTCAAGGAAGGTCAGGTTTCGCTTATTTCCATTCCGCGCGACTTGTGGATTTACATTCCCACCGTAGGAATGCAGCGCATTAACACTGCTTACCAAAGTGGAGAAATAAACGGCTACGCAGGCGGCGGAGCGGGGTTATTAAAAGATACCATCATGTACAATCTTGGCATTCGCATTGACTACAGCGCCCTGGTCGAATTTGATGGCTTTCGGCGCATCGTAGATACCCTGGGCGGCGTAGAAATTCCCGTTGCCTGTGCCTACACAGACTGGCGCCTAATAGACCCAACCTACGACCCAGAAGATGAAAACAACTGGTGGCTATATACCGTAGGACCGGGGCAAATTCACATGGATGGAGACCTGGCGCTCTGGTACGCGCGTTCACGTTCCAAATCAAACGACTTTGATCGTGGGCGCCGCCAGCAGGAAGTGCTGCGCACCCTCTTTAACAAAGCCCTGCAAACTGACACCTTTGGCAAAATTCCACAACTGTACACAGATTTCTCCAGCATGGTCATCACCGACCTGGGCATTGCCGAACTGCTGCGCATATCACCTTATGCGGTCAATTTTGGCAATGCCAACATTCGGGGCTACTACATCCGCCCGCCCTATGTAAGCGGGTGGACAACCCCCGGCGGGGCTTCTGTCTTACTGCCAAACGAAGCCGAACTGAATCAAATGCTGCTCGAAGCCACTACCCTCTCAACTGACGCAGTGCAGCGCAAAGTGATTACAGTGGATGTACAAAACGGCACAACTTTCGATGCCTGGGAAACCCTCGCCGCCTCACGCATCAACTACGCGGGATACCAAACCACGCTCTCAAATGCCGACCGCCAAGATTACAGCGCCTCTGTCATTATGGATTTCACCCAGGAACAAAACCCCGCCCAGCGCGAGGCACTCATCTCAACCCTCAATTTGTATACGGCAAATGTCATTTCACTGCCCAGCGTGAACAGCCCTGTACAATATCGCATTATTCTTGGCGCCGATTACGAACCCTGCTTCCAACCGCAAGACCTTTCGCATTAACCCAGTTGACAAGCATCTCTTTATTCGCTAAACTATACGAAAAGACTATGCGCTACGGCGCAAGGATGACCTATGGAAAAAACAACGGACCTCGCACACATCACCAACAAGACCCTGCTGCCCACCGCCTTTAACGGGTGGGAAATGTTCATGTACGATCAGGGACGTTCTCCAAATACCGTGAAAGCCTTTCTTTCAGATGTTCGTCTGCTCACTCAATTCCTCGCCCCAGACCAAACCATTGGGAACATCACCACAGACGATTTGAATCGCTTCTTTGAATGGATGGAAAAAGAACGGGGGATTCCATGCAGCCCCAAAACGCTTTCACGGCGCATCACCTCTATTAAATCTTTCTTCCGCTGGCTGCATCAACATGGCACGGTATCCATCAACCCCGCAGAAAAAGTTTTACAACGCTCCGCAATCAGCCCGCTGCCGCAAGTTTTAACTGAAGACGAATATCAGGCGGTACTGCTTGCGGCAGATCATCAGCGCCGCAAAGACAAACCAGATGCGCGCTCCTACACCCTGCTGTATCTTTTGCTGACCACCGGCATAAAAAAAAGCGAATGTCTGGGCATTCATACCAATCATATTGATTTGCTAGCCAAAAATGGTGCGCATGTTTTTATTCGCTATGCCAGCCCCGCCAGCCGTTACAAAGAACGTAAAATAGACCTGAGCGAAGATTGGATTGCCGCGTATCAGGAATATCTGGCGCAGTACAAGCCCGTTGACCTGGTCTTTGCCTGGTCGCCGCGCAGGCTGGAGTATTTGCTGGAAGATATTGGCACAGAAGCCAGCCTAAACAAACATCTGTCTTTTGATATGTGCCGCTGGACATGCGCCCTGCGTGACTATCAATCTGGCATGGAAGCAGATGCCATTCGCCAAAAACTAGGCGTATCTAAAATTCAATGGCGCGAGTTATTTATAAAAATAAAGCAATTGAATGGCGATCTAAAATAATGACAAAAAAACCATCCAAGTTTGGATGGTTTTTTTTAACTCTCCTTTTCACGCTCGCGTAAAAGAGAGAAATATAAAATTTGAGTGGAAGATTCTGTCAGGCGGTACGACTCGGACGGACGATAGCCTGGAACCCAGGCGATCTCGTCTCCAATACAAAGCAGGGGCCAGTGTTCACGCGCACGCTGCGGCACTTTTGCGTTTACAAAAAAATCGGAAAGTTTTTGGGTATGCCCCCCCATGCCAAACGGGACAAATTGATCGCCTGCGCGGCGGATGCGCAGTTTGAATAATTTGGACATGTCTTTTACATCCAACCAAACTTGAAAAGGGTCTTCATTATTTGCTGCCTGCTCACGCGCTAAAACAGGAAGCCCCCAATGTTCGGCGTAAAACTTCCAGCCGCCAGCGAGTTCCACCTGAGCGGGAATTAAGATTGGCATGGATTCTTTGCCAATCAACTGGGGCCAAAGGTTAAAGGGCAGTTCTGCATCAAGCGTGCAAACATGCACCTGGTTTTTCTCGCGAAAGACCCGCAAGCCGCCTTTTAAATCTACACGCGAAAATTGATCGGGATTGTTAATGACCTGAACGGCGCGTTCAAGAATGGCGTAGGTTACATCTACCTTGGGGGAAATGGTGAGCATGGCTTGTTTAATGAGGTTGCGCTGCAAACCCACAGAACATTGGGCAAGCAGGTCAGAATCAAAGATAATGGAATTTTGATTCGCTTCCACCACAGTTTTCTGCCATGCGCTTTCCAGCAATTCCATGAGCAGAGCATAATCACCTTTGAGCGATTGCGACATGCGCAAAATGGTTTCACGAAATTTAGGATTGTAAGTTTCAAGGTTGGGAATTAAGAGATGACGAATACGATTGCGATGAAAATCAATTGAATCATTACTCGAATCATAATGCGGGCGCAACCCATTGGCGGCACAATACACAACGGTATCTTCGCGCCATAAATTTAACAAAGGGCGCACCACTGGAATTTGCGAATCAAAGGTTTTAATAACAGAACGATAAGACATGCCCTTCAACCCATTAAGGGCGCTGCCGCGCACAAAGTGCATCAAAATTGTTTCAACTTGATCATCGGCGGTATGCCCCACCGCCACAGCCTGAGCGTTTCGCTCACGCGCCAATTTGAATAAAAAATGATAGCGCAAGTTACGCGCCGCCTCCTCCAGCGATAATTTCTCACGCTCGGCATGGGCGCGCACATCTGCCCCATCAATATGACAACTCACCATCAAGCGCGCGGCTGTCTTTTCGACCATGCGGGCATCCTGGCTTGATTCAAGACGAAGTTGATGATTAAAATGTGCAATGATAATAAAATAGCCCGCCTGCCGCAAGGTTTCCATCAAGCACAGGCTGTCTGGTCCGCCAGAGACGCCGACAATAATTGGGCGCTCTTTTACAAGACCGCACTCATCTTTCAAAATAGATTCGATGTTCTCTGTCATAATTATCTGGGCTTTCACCTAGGCTGCAAAATCTCCCAATTTTGCGCCGAAGCCAAGAGACTTCGGACTCCGTATTATCAAATTTGATACAACTCCACCAACACCCCACCCGTTGCTTCGGGATGAATAAAGGCGTATTTTTTTCCATCTGCCGCAGTGCGCGGCTCTTCGTTGATAAGGCGAATGTTCTTCGCCTTGAGTTGAGACATCATCCCGTCAATATCATCCACCTCCAGGCAAATGTGATGCATCCCCGGTCCGCGTTTGGCGAGGTATTTGGCTATGCCTGAATCATCTGTGGTCGGCATAACCAGTTCCACTTCGGCGCCAGCCACGGGTAAAAACGCCACCTGTGATTTTTCGGCGGGAACATCGCGTAGTTCATGAAGTTGGATACCCAGCGCGTCACGCCAAAAAAGCAGAGACTTCTCAATATCGTCTACAACAACGGCTATATGATTAATTGCTTTAATCTTTGGCATAAATTCCTCTTAACGGCTTTTGAGTTGATCTTGCGAGATGAGTTGAATTTTACCCGAATAAAAACAAATAAACTCGCTGGGAATTTCCGTGATGCACGGCTCATTTTGAAGAGAAAACAAAAAAGATAAAAAAGAATTGGATAAACGAAACAAATCTGGTACAATAACTGTGCAAAACCTTTGCAAAATTAAGATTTGGAGTAGAAATGTCCTTTAGCAAAAACCCCGCTTTTAATTTAAAAGCCGTTCTCCAAGAAACCAATCTTGTAGCAGACACTTTGCGCGCCTGGGAACGCCGCTATGGACTGCCCCAACCTCAACGCACCGCAGGTGGACATCGCCTGTATTCACAATATGATATTGAAACCATCAAATGGCTATTAGAAAGACAAAGCGAAGGACTTTCCATTTCACGCGCCATAGACCTATGGCACGAACACCATACATCAGGCGTAGACCCGCTGGATGGCTTTGCCCCTTCAACTTTAACTCCCGCTCAAACAACCCCTGCCATTTATATTCCACCCAACACCACCCTTGATTCTCTACGCGCAAAATGGATTACGGCTTGCACAAAATTCAGTGAAGCAGGCTCCGACCAGGTATTGAATCAGGCGTTTTCTATTTTTCCTGTTGAAGCGGTCTGCTTTGAAATTTTACAAAAAGGCATGGCGGAGATTGGCAGCCTTTGGTATGAAAACAAAATATCCATCCAACAGGAACACTTTGCTTCAGGGCTAGTCGCGCGGCGGATGGATGCCCTGCTGGGCGCATCGCCCGCTCCGTCACGCACCCAAACCGTAATGATAGGCTGCCCGCCCAATGAATGGCACACCTTCACGCCCATGCTGCTTTCGCTGCTCCTGCGCCGCCGAGGATTAAACGTAATTTACCTCGGCGCAAATGTGCCTGCCGAAGATTTTAAAGAGACGGTCAAATCTGTGCATGGGAAAATGGTCATTCTGGTTGCGCAAACTCTCATTACCGCCTCTGCCCTGCAAAACACCGCACAAACGCTGGAGAGTTTACAAATACCCGTTGGCTACGGCGGGCGGATCTTCAACCAGCAGCCCGAAATATCGGCTTATATTTCAGGCAACTACCTTGGGGATTCAATTCCTGCCGCCCTCGACACAGTGGAAAAACTACTGCAAAGCAAATACAAACCAATTATGTATCAATCGGCTTCACAAGAACACGCTGCCGCACATCAGGCATTTGTTTGTGAACGCGCCCAAATTGAAAGCAGCGCCAGAAAACTGGCATCGTCCATTTTGATTAGCAGTGAAGAATTAAACACGGGCATTCAATTTTTGGGCGACAATATTACAGCCGCCTTACATTTTGACAATATGGAACACCTAACCTATGAAGTGGACTGGCTAAAAACTTTATTTAACTACCATGAAAAGCCACTGCAAAAACTATCCGGTTTTATGAAAATTTATTCTCAGGCAGTAGATATGCATATCAAAGATCATGGAGCGCCCATCAAAACATGGCTTAACGCGCAAGCCACACAAGGATAAATAAAAATGAACAACGACATTCTTTCCATTTTTTATAATAGTCTCTTGCCCATTTTTCAACCGCGAACAGAAGGGCTTTTGCACCGACTCAAGCCGAGCGACCTGCAACATTCCAATTTCCGTTATATATTTTCAGTAGACGGCATGACCAAAATCAGCCATGTGATTGAAGACTCAGTCATCAAAACGCCTGGCGTTGCAGACACGCACGTCTCGTTTCAATATTTTTCACGCATCGCGGCACAGGCAGATCAATACCAGCAGGTTGCAGAAGCATCCAACCATTTATGGCTGTATGGCATTCCCGATGCGCCGCTTCCAACATTTCGGCGCACCCTCGGCATAGACACGAGCAAAACACCGCTTGAAAATTATTGGTTTGTAATTGCATACGGGGCAGGCATTTACTCGACCCTGCTCGCCAAAGAAATTACTCCTGAAGACAGCCAGCGGCTCTACGAAGGCTTCTTTACCTTTGAGCCTAAGACCGCGTATCAGGTGATTACGTTACTACATCAAATGTTCCCTATTCAAATTCCAAAACCCATTCCACCCGCCGAACAGGATTAAATTGACAACCCATTAGAGTTAAGAGAGAGGAAACCATGAGCGTTAGAATTGTTACCGACAGCACCTGCGACCTGCCCGAAGAAGTTGTGAACCAGCAAAATATTATAGTTGTCCCCTTGTATATCAACGTGGGAGAAAAAAGTTACCTGGACGGAGTTACCCTGACGCGGGAAGAATTCTACCAGCAGCTGCCCACCTATTTTCCTGCGCCCAAAACAGCCACGCCCGGCATCGAATCTTTTTTACAAGTCTATGAACGCCTCGCAAACGAAGGCGCAGAAGCCATTCTATCCATTCATATTTCCGAGACACTCAGCGCCACCGTTAATTCGGCGCGCACTGCCGCACAGCAATTTACGCGCATTCCTGTCACCGTGCTAGATTCAACCCAACTCAGCCTCGGCACAGGCTTTATTGTGGAAAAAGCCGCGCAGTTGGCAGCGATTGGCAAAACGATGGAGGAAATCACCTCGGCTTTACAAGAGGTTATGAAGCGTAGTTATGTCTTTGCCTCGCTAAAAACCCTCGAATACCTGCGGCGCGGCGGGCGCATGAATTTTGCCATTGCCAAGTTCGGCGAGATTCTGCAACTTAAACCGCTGCTGCACATGAACATGAGCAAAGCCACTGCGCTGCGCACTCGCACCAACAAACGCGCCCGCAAACGCCTGCTAGACTGGCTAAATGAATATGCTCCCTACGACAAACTGGCAATCGTCCACGCTGGCGTACAAGCAGAAGCAGAAGCCCTGCGCGACCAAATCCGCTCCTTCTTCCCCGAAGGCGGATCCGTACCCATCGTTCAAATCACCCCCGTCCTCGGCTCACATCTTGGCATTGGCGCAATTGGGTTCGCCTGCATTTCGAAAAAATAATGTCATTGCGAGGGCAGCAGCCCGAAGCAACCTCATGCGATATGGAGATTGCCTCAACGGAAAAGCGCCGTCTCGCAATGACATAAGCAAAGGAAAACCATGAAAATCGCAAAACTCATTTCCATTCTCGGTATGCTTGCCATGACCGCCGTGCTGATTTACGGCTTCACCGCCGGAGATTTCTTTGGCGAAGGCAGCCAATTATTTACCATGCCCTGGGGCATTGTCTCGCTCGTGGATTTGTACACGGGCTTCACCCTCTTCTCGGCGTGGATCATCTACCGCGAAAAATCCCTGCCCGTCGCCATTCTGTGGACAGTTGCCATGATGACGTTGGGATTCTTCGCGGGCAGTTTATATGCCTTCCTCACCCTGCAAAATAGCGGCGGCAACTGGCGCAAATTCTGGCTGGGAAAACACGCGTAGGTCACATTTGCAACGCGACTTGCAAAATATGGTTATCACGCTCAAAGTATGATCTACGAAATAATATGAAAAATAAATCACGCGAACTGCTGGAAGAACTCCGCGCTGTCTTTGCAGGGCGCAACTCCTTCCTCGATGCGATCCTGCCGCCGATTCTTTTTCTGCTGATCAACGGGCTGGCTGGATTCCAAGCCGCGATGTGGAGTGCGCTGATTCTTTCGGGGGTGATTGCCGCTGTGAGAATTTTCCGCAAGCAATCTTTGATCTACGCGCTGGCGGGGGTTGGCAGTGTGGCAATCGCCATCGGCATCGCGTGGTTCCTCGGAAAGTCGGAAGGATTTTTTCTGCCAGGTCTCATCAGCGGAAGTATGACTCTGCTGCTCGCCATCCTCAGCCTGCTGATCCGCCGCCCGATGGTGGCGTGGACAAGTTTCATCGCCCGCCGCTGGACTTTGGATTGGTACTGGCACCCACAGGTGCGACCCGCCTACAGCGAGGTAACTTTCGCCTGGGCGATCTTCTTCGCAGCCCGCCTGCTTCTGCAATTTTCACTCTTTAAAAATGAAGATGTTAATTCTCTGGCAGTAACCAACTTCATCACAGGCTGGCCCGCAACAATTTTATTACTGGTCTTGAGTTATTTATACGGAACGTGGCGGCTCGCGCAGCTTCAAGGTCCCAGCGTAGACGAATTCAACAACAATATCCCAGCCCCGTGGCAAGGTCAGCGGCGCGGATTTTAAGATAAAAAGGAGAAATTCCATGAAAGAATCAGAACGAAAATCATTGGTTGTTTTTATCATCCTCATTGCAATTGGGGTTTTGGTCGCTTTGGCGGGCAGTCAAAACGGCGGTTCGGTTGCGGGCATTCCCGTATTTGCCTTATTGGTCGGGCTGGCGTTTCTCATTCAATGGCTGGTTTTCATTCCCGCGTATAAATTCCAAACCGAGAAGTTTTTCGACATTACAGGCAGTATCACCTACATCACGCTGGTTGTGATTGCTGTTCTGCTCAGCCCCAACATGGATGCGCGCTCGATTTTGCTCGCCGCGCTGGTCATCATTTGGGCGCTGCGGCTCGGCTATTTCCTCTTCACCCGAATTCAAAAAGCGGGCAAGGATGATCGCTTCGATGAAATCAAACCGCTGTTCGTGCGCTTCCTGAATGTGTGGACGATTCAAGCCTTGTGGGTGACGTTTACCGCCGCCGCCGCGCTGGTGGCGATCACCACTTCCGCCCGCAAAGAATTGGATATCTTCGCCATTGTTGGTTTGCTGGTCTGGATTTTCGGCTTTGCCTTTGAAGTCGTAGCCGACAATCAAAAAAGCCAATTCAGAGCAAACCCAAAAAACAAAGGCAAGTTCATTCAAACCGGGCTATGGAGTCGCTCGCGCCATCCCAATTACTTTGGTGAGATCGTCCTCTGGGTCGGCGTGGCAATCATCGCCTTGCCCGTTTTGCAAGGCTGGCAATGGGTTGCCATGATCTCACCCGTTTTTGTCACAATCCTTCTTACCCGTGTCAGCGGCATTCCCCTGCTTGAAAACAAGGCGGATAAAAAATGGGGCGGGCAGAAAGATTATGAATCTTACAAAAAGAAGACGCCTGTATTAATTCCTAAGTTGTAATTTCACCGCAGGGGCAGGTTAACCCCGCCCCTATTTTTGGAGAAACATGATGATTCAAATCTTACAAATTATCGCGGCAGTCGGAACAATCCTGACAGGCTTGTACTCGCTGATTAAGCCCACCACCCTGACAGGCTTCACAGGACTCAGCCCCATGGGCGGGCGCGGCATCACCGAGATCCGCGCTGTGCTGGGCGGATTTTTCATCGCGCTTGGCGCCGCTCCCCTCTTGCTCAATTCGCCAGTCGCGTACACAATGTTGGGCATTGCCTACCTGGGAGTTGGGTTGGTGCGCGGAGTTTCCATCTTTGTAGATAAATCTTCGGTGCAGTCCAATTGGATCAGCCTGGTCGTTGAAATTATCTTCGGCATCATTTTGGTACTCCCCGCATGAGCCGCGCCGAACTGAACAAGCCCGCGCCAAATTTCGCCTTGACCGATTTCAACGGACGCGAAATTAACCTGACAGATTTTCAAAACAAAAAAAATATCCTGCTTGTTTTCAATCGCGGATTTATCTGACCTTATTGCCAAAAGCACATGGCGCAGTTGCGCCAAGACTATGACAAGTTCACCGCGCAGGATACCGAAATCATCGTGGTCGGACCTGAAAACGATAAAGCCTTTTTGAACTACTGGCAGAAGAACAACCTGCCCTTCATCGGTCTGCCCGACCCAACGCACACCGTTCTAAAACGCTACGGGCAGGAAGTAAACCTCTTCAAGTTTGGACGCATGCCCGCGCAGGTGACAATAGACAAAAGCGGAACCGCGCGCTTCATCCACTACGGGCATGACATGACAGACATCCCAGCGAATGAAGAAATTCTGACACTGCTGGCAGGCATCAATCAAAAATCAATTTCATCACAGGAAAAAAAATCATGAGCAAAAAAATTTCCATCGGTCAAATTTCCGATTTTTCCACAGGCAAAGCCAAAGTCATTCAGGCAGAAGGGATCGCCATTGTCATCAACCGCGTGGATGATAAATTCTACGCCGTCGAAAACCGCTGTCCGCACATGGGGCTGCCGCTGGGCGCCAACAAAGTGGACGGCACAGTCATCACCTGCCCGTTTCACGGCAGCAAGTTCGACATGTGTACAGGCGAAAACCTGGATTGGGTGGGCAGCGTTGCGGGCATTAAACTTCCCGAATGGTCGCGCAAATTGATTTCGATGGGCAAGAAACCCGAATCCATCAAGACCTTCCGCGTGATTAAAGAAAACAATCAGATTTTTATTGAAATCTAAACATGAATAACAAACGCCTCTTCTCCATCATTCTGGTCGTCTTTATTGACCTGCTCGGCTTTAGTTTGATTCTGCCGCTGCTGCCGTATTACGCCGAAACCTTCAGCGCCAATCAAACCACCACAGGAATTTTGATCGCCTCGTACGCGCTGATGCAGTTGATTGGCGCGCCGATTCTGGGACGCCTCTCTGACCGGTTTGGACGCCGCCCGATTTTATTGATCAGCGTCTTCGGCACCTTCCTCGGTTTCTTGCTGCTCGGCTTTGCCAACTCCCTGTGGATGCTCTTTGCCAGCCGCATTTTGGATGGTTTAACAGGCGGCAACTTAAGCGTGGCGCAAGCCTACATCTCGGATGTGACCGACGAAAAAAGCCGCTCGAAAGGCTTGGGCATGATCGGCGCGGCGTTTGGGCTGGGCTTCATCATCGGACCCGTCACAGGCGGGCTACTCAGCCAATGGGGATACGCCGTCCCCGCCTTTGCCGCCGCTGCGGTTTCCTTCATCAACCTCATTTTGATTTACGCCTGGCTGCCCGAATCATTAACCGCAGACAAGCGCAACCAAATGAGCGAAAAACGTCCGCCCGTAACCTTGAGCGCCTTGCTGGTTGCATTTCAACGTCCATTCACTGGCTCCATCCTCATTACCCGCTTCTTCTTTGGGCTGGCATTCGCCATCTTCCAAACCATCTTCTCGCTGTACGCACTCGCCAAATTCAATCTCTCTGCCCGCGACACGGGCTTTGTGCTGACGTACGTTGGCGTGCTTTCGGTCATTGTGCAGGGCTTTCTCGTCGGGCGGCTCACCGGGCAATTCCGTGAAGATCTGCTAATTACCGTATCCGTCGTGCTGATGGGATTCTCGCTGCTCGGCTGGGCGCTGGCTCCATCCCTCATCTGGCTTTACGTCATTATGACGCCCACCGCGCTCTCCGGCGGGCTGCTCAACACCCTGCTTTCCAGCACACTGACCAAAGCAGTCGCCCCGCATGAAATTGGCGGCATTCTTGGATTGTCTGCCGCAGTGGAAAGTTCCACCCGAATCATTGCGCCAATTCTCGGCGGCGTATTGTTGCAGCAAATTGGCGCTTGGGCGCCGGGCGTCTTTGGCGCAGTCATCATGGTGGGTGTCAGCATTTTTGTTTTCAGCACCATTTATAACCACCCCATCGCCGCCACATTTAAGCAGAACAAACCTGAGCCAGCGCCTGTTTCGGATTAAGAGACGGCTCGCGGCAACTCACCCAGACCCCTCGCTCACTTCATCACCATGCCACATCTCACCGTCATCGGCGCAGGCATTGGCGGATTAACCTCCGCCGCGCTGCTTCTCAAACAAGGCTGGCGCGTAACCGTTCTCGAAGCCGCCACCTATGCGGGCGGGTGCGCGGGAACTTTCTTCCACAAAGGCTATCGCTTCGACGCCGGCGCAACCCTCGCCGGCGGATTTGACCCAACAGGCGCACACACGCGGCTGGCTGAAATTCTTGGGCTAACGTGGAACACCACCCCCATCCGAGACGCGGCTTGGGTGGTACACCTGCCAGAGAAAACCATTCACCAGTGGGTTGACCCGCTGCGCTGGCGCGCTGAGTACCTTGAAAATTTTCCGTACTCCAAAACCTTCTGGCAGATTCAAGAACGGCTCGCGCGAATTACATGGAATATATCCACCCGCGACTTTCCCTTTCCGCCCGCAACTTTGAAAGAAGCCTTGCGCCTGCCGCTCGCCCTGCGGCTGGATACGCTTGCCGCCGCGCCCTACCTCACCCGAAAATTGATCGGGCTTCTGCCGCGCCAAACGCCAGCCGACTTCAAAGCCTTTGTGGATGCACAACTGCTGATCTCAGCCCAAGCCATCAGCAAAGACGCAAACGCGCTCTACGGCTCGACAGTTTTAGATTTGCCACGGCGCGGCGTGGTTCAAATTAACGGTGGCATGGGCGGCATTGCCGAAACGCTCGTCAAGTGGATTCGCGCCAACGGCGGCGAGGTCTTGTATCGTCAGCAAGTGACGCGGCTTGAATCCAAAAATGGGCGGGTCAGCGCGGCGCACACCCACAAAGGCTTGCGAGTCGAGGCGGATGTCTTTCTGGGCAACCTCACGCCCTGGGCGTTGGAAAAACTGCTCGGCAAAGCCGCACCGACCCGCCTGCGGGCGGAGGTGAATCGCCGTGACCCGATGTGGGGCGCATTTGCCCTCTATGTCGGCTTGAATGCAAAAATCATCCCACAGCCCATCACCCATCATCAGGTTGTGATGGATGTGAACCAGCCACTGGGCGAAGGCAATTCTGTTTTCATCTCGCTCTCGCCGCTCGCTGATTTTAGCCGCGCACCGCAAGGCTTGCGAACCGCCACCCTCTCCACGCATACCCGCGTGCGTGACTGGCAGAACCTGCCGCCCGAAGCCTACGAAAAACGCAAAGCCGAATATACCGAACTGCTTTTGAAGGCGGCAGAGCGCGCGCTGCCGGGCTTTCGCAACGCCGCGCAATTAATCATGGCTGGCACACCGCACACCTTTGAGTCATTCACGCACCGCCCGCTCGGCATGGTCGGCGGATTTCCGCAAACGTCTTTGCTGGGCGCACGCACCCCGCACACGGGCATGAAAAATCTCTGGCTTGTGGGCGACAGTATTTTCCCTGGGCAATCCACCGCAGGCGTGACGCTTGGCGCAATGCGCGTGGCGCGATTATTGCAGGACTAAATAAACACAAATTTTAGGAAGATAAAACAATGACAAACATCTGGTGGATTCGCCGTGACTTGCGGCTGACAGATAACCCCGCACTTCAATTTGCGCTGGAAGCGGGTGACGTGATTCCAGTCTTCATCCTCGACCCAGCCTTTTCCGCCCAATCTCCGCGCCGACAGAGTTTTCTGCACGAAGGGCTTGCCGCGCTCGACAAAGACCTCCGCGCTCGTAACTCGTATCTTGTAACTCGCAGCGGAAGTCCTCTCGAAGTCCTTCGCCAACTCCTCTCTAAAACCCACGCAACCGCCATCTTTGCCGAAGAGGATTACACGCCCTATGCCCGCAAACGCGATGCGCAAATTGCGGCTCAACTTCCGCTGCAACTGATTGCAGGTCAAACCGTCCACCATCCCGAATTTGTCAAAAAAGCGGATGGCAAGCCGTACACCATTTACACGCCCTATTCCAAAGTTTGGAAATCCATGCTGACAGAAATTCACCTGCTGCCCGCGCCTGAAAAAATTTCCACGCCAAAAAATATTTTCTCAGAACCTCTGCCCGAATATAAAACCAATCCCCTCTTCCCCGCAGGTGAAGCCGAAGCCCAACGCCGCCTAGCTAAATTCACTGGAGTCCAACGTCTCCCGACGTTGGCGCCAATTCACCAATACTCAGAACTCCGCAACCGTATGGACTTGGACGGCACGTCCGCGCTATCGCCTTATTTCAAATTTGGAATGCTCTCCCTGCGTCAAGCCGTCCTGCTTTCAACCTTCGACCTTGAACCTTCGACCTGCATCTGGCTCAACGAACTCATCTGGCGCGAATTCTACATTCAAATTTTGTATCACTTCCCGCATGTCGCAAAAACCGCGTTCAACAAATCGCTGGCGAACATCCCCTGGCGGAATAATGAAACTGAATTTACTGCGTGGAAGGAAGGACGCACAGGCATGCCCATCGTGGATGCCGCCATGCGCCAACTAAAAGAAACCGGCTGGATGCACAACCGCGCGCGCATGATCGTGGCTTCGTTTTTGGTCAAAGATTTATTAATTGACTGGCGCTGGGGCGAGGCATGGTTCATGGAAAACCTGCTCGATGGCGACCTGGCTGCCAACAACGGCGGCTGGCAGTGGACAGCAGGCACAGGCACCGATGCCGCGCCCTATTTTAGAATTTTCAACCCCGTTTTGCAAAGCGCAAAATTTGACCCGCACGGAGATTACATCCGCAAGTGGGTTCCTGAGTTGCGCGGGCTGAACGAAAAAGAAATTCACGCGCCCTGGGAAAAGGGAATCAAAATCAGCGGCTATCCCGACCAACCCATCGTAGACAGGAGCCTGGTCAAAGAGAGAACCTTGCGGGCATATAACTTTTCAAAGGAACAAACCCAATGACGAAAAAAATATTACGCGGGCTGGGAATTACGCTGGCGGTCATTCTAATCCTTGCGCTGGTTGTCCCCTTCCTCATCCCCGTGCCGCCGCTGGAAAATACCCTCCCCATCGAAGATTTGACAGACGCCGACAGCCGCTTTGTGGAAGTGAACGGAATCAACGTTCACTACAAAATGTACGGCGCGGGCGAACCCACTTTTATTTTGCTGCACGGCTTCGGCGCGAACCTGTTTGCGTGGCGCGAAGTGGTTGAGCCGCTTGCCAAACTTGGCACAGTCATCGCCTACGACCGCCCCGCCTTCGGCTTGACCGAACGCCCGCTTGAATGGGAGGGCGAAAATCCGTACAGCCAAAACTCCCAAGCGGAACTGGTGATCGGCTTGATGGACGCGCTCAAGGTGGAGCGGGCGATTCTGGTTGGCAACTCGGCGGGCGGGACAATTTCACTGCTGACCGCGTTGAACTTTCCTGAGCGAATCCAAAGCCTGATTTTGGTTGACCCCGCCGTCTACGCAGGCGGCGGCGCGCCCGCGTTTATCCGCCCGCTGTTTGGCACGCCGCAGATGAAACATCTCGGACAGTTGATTGCGCGGCAACTGCAAGCGCAAGTTCCAGAGATTGTCAGGCTTGCCTATCACGACCCCAGCCAAGTGACGCCAGAAATCATGGCGGGCTATATGAATCCGCTCAACGTGGAAAATTGGGACAAGGCGCTTTGGGAATTAACCGCCGCCAGCAGCGAAAGCGGACTGGCTCAACGACTGCCCGAACTGAACCTGCCCGTGCTGGTCATCACAGGCGACGATGACCGCATTGTGCCAACTGAGCAATCCATTCAACTGGCGGGTGAAATTGCAAACGCGGCGCTGGTCGTCATCCCGCAATGCGGACATTTTCCGCATGAGGAACGCCCCGAAGAATTTATGCAGGCAGTGATTGATTTTCTTGCCGCGCAAAAATAACACAAAGTCCA
>DYML01000005.1:0-19026 GCA_020721605.1 Anaerolinea thermophila | reverse complement strand
ATCAAAACTCCCGTCTGGTTTGTGCAAGATGGAGCAACATTTTTCGTCTGGACACAGGCAAATGCTGGCAAAGCCAAACGGATTCGCAACAACGGCGCGGTTCGCATTGCGCCCTGCACATCATCTGGCGAAGTCCTCGGCGAGTGGCTTACCGCCCGCGCCCAAACCAACGAAGCGCCCGAAGCGATCCGCGACCTGGAAAAACTGATGAAGAAAAAATATGGAATCATGTTCCACATCTTTGGCTTGCTCGGCAGGCTGCGCGGCGGGGCAAAATACACCGCCATCAAAATTCAGGCATAAGAAATAAAGACAAAAAATGCTCAGGCGGACGGTTTATATTTATCCAAATCAACAACGCCCACAAAAGTCAGGTTGCGATAATATTCATCAAGGTCAAGCCCATAACCAAAAACAAATTTGTTGGGAATGGAAAAACCAAGATAATGAATGGCGACATTGGCTTCGCGGCGTTCAGGCTTATCCAACAAGGCGCAAACTTTAAGCGATTTGGGATGCCGTGTTTCAAGCATGTTTAATACAGAAGAGATGGTATGCCCGCTGTCTATAATGTCTTCAACCAAAAGCACATTTTTGCCGCGAATATCAGTTTGCAGGTCAAGTGTAACCCGCGCAAAGCCGCTAGATTCGCGGGCGCCCGCGCCATAAGAAGAGACTGCCATAAAATCCATCATGTGCGGCGAAGTAATGCTGCGGCTCAGGTCTACCATGAACGGCACGCCCCCGCGCAAAATACAAATCAACAAAAGGTCGCCAGCAGGGTAGTCCAGACTGATTTGCGCGCCAAGTTCTTTTATACGCGCTTGCAGCGTTTCTGAATCAATTAGAATTTCAGCGAGTACGTCTTGATAATTTTGCATGAGTAAGTCCTTAATGGAAAATAATTTATCTTGGAACCTGGTGGTGCTGTCTGCAACGCGCTTCATATAGTTCAGACGCGCCAACAATCACAATCGGTTCATCATAACGGGCGGGCATGCCGTTGACCAGGCGCTGCGTGCGCGAAGCGTCGTCACCGCAAACCATGCAAATGGCATGAAGTTTTGTAACCTCTTCGGCTTCAGCCATGAGGATGGGCATTAGCCCAAACGGCTCACCGCGAAAATCGGTATCCAAGCCGGCGATAATGACGCGAATGCCGCGCGCCGCCAGTTCTCTGGCAAGAGGCGCTACTTCGGAATCAAAAAATTGGGCTTCGTCAATACCAACAACGGTTGTATCCTTTTCCAATTTTGCGCGAATCGCGGCGGCGTTTTCAACCGGAAAGGCATCAAAAGTTGAGCCGGTGTGCGAGGCAACTTTTTCGACTGCGTAACGAATATCAATGGCGGGTTTAAATACCTGAACTTTTTGTTTTGCAATGGTAGCGCGAATCAGCCGGCGGATGAGTTCGTCGGTCTTGCCGCTAAACATGGAACCACAAATAACTTCTATCGAACCGTGTGTATGACGCATAAAACCTCTGGAGATGCGGGAGAGCGCCCTCTCCGCACAACGACATTAAGTGAAATAGAAAACAGGCAGACGCTTTTGCATCTGCCTGTTTTGTTTAGATCAGGAATTTTCCCTGACAAGCGCCCACAGAAAAAGGCTACTCGCCGGCTTCGGCTTGAGCAGGCTCAGAGGCTTCAACTACTTTGGGAGCCTTGGGGGCTTTGGGCGCATCAGGAACTTCGGGTACTTCAAAACCCAATGCTCGTATTTTTTTCTTGGCAGAGGTTAAGGCAGACTGCCCAAAACCAGCAATCTCCAACACGGCGGCGCTGCCCTCGCCAAGTTTTTCAAGCACCTGACCAATGCTCAAAATGCCAGCCTTCTTAAGCGCATCGGTTGCGCGGGGAGAAAGTTCGAGGTCGTCCACAGAACGTTCTGGAGAAGTGGCAGACTCTTCTTTGGCTTTTTGCTGTTCCACATAGGTTTGGCGGGCAGAAAGTTTCTTGTAGAAGCGGTCTACCTGACCTTCAATATCCATAATACGGGCGGATTCGCCGGTGAAGAATGGATGGCAGTTGGAACATACGTCAATGCGTAATTCTTTCTTGGTGGAAGTGGTTACCCATGTTTTTCCGCAGGAAGCACAGGTAACTTGCGCCTGATAAACTGTAGGATGAATTTCTGCTTTCATGTTACTCCGCCTCGGCAGGGACGATGTTTACGCGCTTGCGCCCATGCACGATGTCAAACATTACAACCCCGTCTGCAACTGCAAACAAAGTATCATCTTTACCAACCAATACATTAAGACCTGGCTTAATCTTGGTGCCGCGCTGGCGGACAAGAATATTGCCAGAAAGGACAAATTGACCTGCGTAACGCTTTACGCCCAAACGCTGCGAATTGCTGTCACGACCATTGCGGGTTGATCCGCCACCTGTTTTATGTGCCATTTCTAACCTCTCACTCTATTTTTCAGTCTTCTTGGTTGTCGAAGACTTGGAAGCCTTTTTAGGTTTGGCGACCTTTGGCTCTTCCACAGCCTCAACAACTTGAACTTCGGCGGCAACGACGGCTTCTTTCTTCGGCTCAACTTTACGCTCTTCGCCAAGTTTGCCAATAAAATCAATCAGCAAGCGTGTGTAAAAGTGACGATGACCACCCTTGACGCGAATGCGTTTCTTCGGGCGGTATTTAAAAGAGATCACCTTGGGTCCTTTTACATGGTCTACCACTGTGGCGGAGACAATCATCTCACCCACGGTGGGCGTGCCGACCAGTACGACATCTTCGTCTGCGGTAAGCAGAACGCGATCAAAGTCAAACTTTTTACCGACTTCGTGGGCAAGGCGATCCACATCAATCGTGGAGCCTTCGACGGCGCGATATTGTTTTCCGCCGCTTTCAACAATTGCAATTCTCATTTTTTTCTCCAGTCATCACTTCGCCGCATGTCTTGCGGAGAACTTACACTCTACGCCAAACTGCGGGGAAGCTGGGTTATTTAGCGGACGGTATTATACATGCGAGGCGGCAGACCTGTCAACGATTTTAGGAGTATGAAATGTCCTTGCCGCACGTCAGGTAAGGTGTGTAGAGGCTTACTTCGGAAGCATGGCGGTGAGTGTCTTTGTCACAGATTTAAGTTGCTCGGCGTGTCCTTTAATTTTATTCACATCGCCTGTATTAAGACCGGAGCGCACATCGGTAATTGTTTTGGAAGTGGATAGTTCATTATCTATAATTTTCTGGGTAATACTTTCAAGATTTACAAGCAAATCCATCACATTCTTGGGGATGATCGGCAGGTTTTTAAGGATGGGAAGCAGAACATCCAAAATTTGGTTGGCGGTACGGGCGTATTTTACAGTGAGGGTGTGAAGTGAGCCAATGGAACTGGTCAGTTCTATGGCAATCTCCTGAATTGCGTCTATCATTTCCTTGTTCTGCTCAATGATTTTTGTAATATCATTGATCGAGCCAGTTAACTTGTCGGAAAATTTTACAAATGAAGCGGGTTTGGCTGTGGGCTTAATGGGGGTGGGCATCAAAAATCTCCTGTGAAATAATTTTTAATTTTATTTGCAGCATTTTGCAAATTGATTTTGCCATACAATCGGTCTCTTACAAAAGTTGCATATAGATCGGGCGTATCAATCAATCATCCTTAAAATTGGCACAAAAAGTTTGACGGATTAAATTGTAACTAAAAAAGCGGCGGATGTTCAGCCTGCCACCTTTTTTCAAATTGAATTATGCCCCACCGCCTGCCAGCAGCAAGTTGTTATATGGAATGATCAATTGGAATATAAAAACATAAGCCATTAAAAACACCCACAATAGCGGAACAGACCAGCGTGTGCGCAGGTGAAGCCTTTTGGCTTTTTCATTTTCCTCATTATTAAAATAAACCATGAGCATCACTGAAACCACAAGTGAGATGAAAATTACGACATAGTTTGCCACCATAAATTTATCTACAAAAGTAAGATACCCGGTGGCTGGCACACTTGCCACCAGTGAAATGTGATACAGAACAATGGCAACCAGGGTTGATGAGGTGAGCGCAAGGCGTTCATTGGCATCTTCCACCCTGAGCAAATAAGAGAGCATCCCCACCAAAACAATCACCAGCGCCGCAAAAATGGTCTTCATAAATGCGCCAAAACGGTCACGCTCCAAAAACATCCAAATATCAATACGGTCAAATTGTTTGGTATCCGTCGGGTATGAAACAAGAGTCACTGCAAACCCGTTTTGCTCTGGCTTATAAAACCAACCAGAAGGATTGAAAAGCATGGCATCCACTTCCAGCGATGCCAATTGATAGTTAATTTGATTGCTATCCAGTTTTTTATCTTCAATAAACATTTCAATATAAAGGTAATCAAACGGATAAAACGAGTAATCCACCAAGCCAATCAACGTAGTCTTAAGACGATAATCATAAGATGTGAATGGAATAGATGTGCCTTGATCTATGGGGTCAACATCTTCGGTGGCATTCATTACATCCCAATTGGGTTCGTGCTGACAGGGGGCATTCTGACAGACCAGGCTAATAAACATATCCACCGTGTAAGTGCCTGCATTTAGGTCTATGGCTGAAATATTAAGCACAGTAATATCAATCAGGTACACATCTGGCTTTGATTGTGCCTGCGGCATTGGAGACGCATTTTCCTGATGCGCAGTCATGGGATTAAAAGCCAGCAAGAAGGTGGCTGCCAGAGAAATCCCAAAAAAGAACTTACGAAAAAAATTTGTTTTCACAATTCACTCCTGTTTTAAGAATAAAAAAGTATAGCATACAGAATTATTCCAATCAACCGGCAATCAATTGACAAAAATCACGGCATCCTTTACCCTCACCCGTATGACCAGTTTTCATCCGCTTCAACGCCAAGTCATAGAATCTCCGCTCAATACACGGCTCTTTATTTCAGGATGCGCAGGAACGGGCAAAACAACTGCCGCAGTGGAAAGGCTGCATTACCTGCTTGCACAAGGCGTTCCAGCAGAGAGCATTCTGATGCTTACGCCGCAAAGAACCATGCAAGAGCCGTATCTCGATCTACTTTTTAGCCCGGAGCGGCAGGCGGGCGGTGATGTGACCTCTGCCACCATTGGCGGTCTGGCACAACGCATGTGTGACCTGTTTTGGCCCCTGGCGGCTGAGGCAGCAGGATTTAAAAACCCAGACCAGCCGCCGATCTTCCTCACGCTGGAGACTGCGCAATATTACATGGCGTACATTGTGCGCCCCCTGCTCGAAGAGGGCTATTTTCAATCCCTCACCATTGACCGCAACCGCCTATATTCACAAGTCATTGACAACCTCAACAAATCGGCTGTGGTCGGCTTTCCACATACTGAGATCGGCGCACGCATGGATGCCGCCTGGTTTGGCGACCCCGTGCAGCGCCGCATCTATCAAGACGCGCAAACCTGCGCAACACTCTTCCGCGAATATTGTCTTGAACACAACCTGCTGGACTTCTCATTGCAGTTGGAGATTTTTTCAAACATCCTTTGGCATCAGCCGCAAGTACAAAATTACCTCAAAGATGCCTACCGCCATTTGATTTACGACAACGTGGAAGAAGATGGCGCACGGTCACACGACATCATTCAGGCGTGGCTTACCAACTTTGATTCGGCGCTCTTAATCTACGACACAGAAGCGGGATACCGCTACTTCCTCGGAGGCGATTCGATCAGCGGCTACGCTTTGAGCGAATCCTGTGACGAGAAAATTGAATTCACCGAAAGTTTGGTCTGCACCGAAAATATCACACGGCTTTCAAACACACTGGTTTCAGCAGTCCGACACCAGGAAGTTGAAGCGCCCCCCTTAAACAACACACTGGAATTTATCCACGCGCATTACTACCCCGAAATGCTGGATGTAATTGTACAAAAGATTAAAGCGCTCATTGAAGAAGATGGCATTCCCCCCGCAGAAATTGTAGTGCTGGCGCCTTTCCTGTCAGACGCGCTGCGATTTTCAATTACCAATCGCCTCGAAGCCGCAAACATTCCCTGGCGCTCGCACCGCCCATCACGCTCGCTGCGCGATGAACCCGCCAGTAAAACTTTACTCACCCTGGCGGCGCTGGCACACCCGCAGTGGAATATGCGCCCCAGCAAATTAGATATGACACATACCTTAATGTTTTCGCTGGACACAGACCTGATTCGCGCACAGTTATTAACCGAAATTGTGTACCGCCCCACTTCTGATTTGCACAAAAACACGCTCTTTGGTTTTGACGAAATAAAACCAAATGCACAGGAACGCATCACCTATTTAGTTGGCGAAAAATACACCAACCTGCGCAACTGGCTTAACGAATACCGTCAATCCACTCCGCTGCCTTTTGACTTTTTTTTGCGAAAAATCTTCGGCGAGGTACTCTCACAACCGCACTATGGATTTCATCAAAATCTGGATGCAGTGCGCATTGCCGCCAGTTTAATTGAATCGATTAAAAAATTTCGCTACGCAATGGAGCCATTAAATCTGGCAGAACAGGCAGGCATGGACATTGGGCGGGAATATATTTCCATGCTGGCAGATGGCGTCATTGCCGCGCAGTACCTGGAATCGTGGCGCACAGAAAATAAAGAGGCGGTTTTGATTGCGCCTGCCCACACTTTTTTGATGATGAATTACGCGGTTACTGCACAATTTTGGCTTGACCCTGGCTCAAGCGGATGGGCGCAGCGTCTTCTACAACCGCTGACACAGCCTTATGTTTTATCGCGCCAATGGGATACTTCTCAAAACCGCCTGTGGTTGGATGCAGACGAAGTCAACGCTGAAACAGAATCTCTGGCACGCCTAACAAGCGGGCTGCTTCACCGCTGCCGCCAAAAATTATTTCTGGCGATTGCCGATTTAAGCGAAACGGGCTACGAGCAACGCGGTGCGCTGCTTCGGGCATTTCAAAAAATATTGCAGAACGCAGAATGACACTCAAACACAAAATTAAATTCGCACTTTATGGATTGATTCTGCTTGGCGTTGCCATAAGAATCTATTTTCTTCCGCACATCTCGCTGGATATGAAAGCCTACCTAATTCCCTGGTATGACTACATCGCAGCGCGCGGCGCATGGGCAGCGCTGGGAGAGGAGTTTTCAAATTACACGCCGCCTTATCTTTATCTGCTGGCGCCTGCCACGCTTGGCAAGGGATTTTTTTCAAAAGTGACCGCCATTAAGTTGCTTTCCATTATGTTTGACTTTTCAAACGCCTATCTTGTATTTCGGATTGTGAAACTACAAGCGCAAAAGGAATACCTGCCGCTGGCTGCCGCCGCCCTGTTTCTTTGCCTGCCAACCGTTGCCTTAAATAGTTCTGCTTGGGGGCAGGCAGATTCAATTTACGCATTCTTTATTCTTGCCAGCCTGTTTTATCTTTTGCAAGACAAACCACTGCCCGCGCTCATTCTATTTGGGGTTGCATTTGCGTTCAAGGCACAGGCGGTTTTTTTGCTTCCATTTCTGTTGTTATTAACCTTCAAGAAACGCATCCCCTGGCAGGATTATCTTCTTGTCCCAATCGTTTATGTGATAATGATGATCCCGTCTCTGATGGCTGGGCGTTCTTTCTCAAGTGTGTTGAGCGTTTATTTTGAGCAGGCAGAGACGTTCCAATCACTATCCATGAAGGCGCCCAATTTATATCTTTTTATCTCAAACGAATATTACATCCCCGTGCTGTACTTTGGCATGGCGTGGACTGCGCTGGCTGCTTTTTTATGGGCGGTGGGATATGCGCTCCAAATAAAAAAAATGAGCAGAGAAACCCTGCTCTTGTGCGCGGTGGTTTCGGCGGCAATGATTCCCTTCTTTTTGCCAAAAATGCACGAGCGCTATTTCTACCTGATGGATATTCTGACATTCATTCTTGCATTTTATATTCCGCGCCTGTGGGCGCCAGCCGTCGGCGCACAACTGGTCTCCAGCATGACGTACTTTGTTTTTTTGGCAATCAGCCCACAAAAAACACCTTCTGCGCTTGGCGCGGTCTTTCTAATTCTCGCCGCATTGATTAACACGTTTTTAGTCGGCTACCTGCTTTGGCAGCAATATAAATTTGTTCGCAGCCAAAATCAGCGTCAAACATAAACGCAAAAGAAACGCTCTGCTTCAGGTTTGTATTTTATTTCGCATTCATATTTGCGATGCCGTCTTCAGGGAAGCGGCGGCTCAAACCATTTCTCGTCCAGGGGAGTCCACTCGTCGCTTTGGTCTGCGCGGTCTTTCCAGTTCTCTTTTCCGCTCCACGATTCAATTTGAATGGCGTATACCGAGGTGGCGGTTAATTCCTTGTCGGTGATCTGGCGGTATTCTCTGCCGGCAACCATGCCAGGGAAGTAGCGCGAGATTAAGCCGTACAATCCGCGCCGCGCTTCTTCGGGGTCGGTGAGGATGCGGACTGTGCCAAAAACCATCACACTGCGATATTGCAGCGCAAATTCGAGGGCAATGTTGGAAGGCAGCAGGCTGCCCATTTCGCTCACTTCCAAACAAACTTTGGCGTTTTTTTCAATGCCTGAACGGATGCGCCCGGCAAGGTTGCCGTGAAAAATAATCTGGTGATTTTCTTCATCAAACCAAAAAAGATTGGGGTGCAGGAAGGGCTGGTCGTCCCAGGCGTATGCGGTATGACCGACTTTTTGTTCGCGCAGGAATGCCCGAATCCAGGCGTCATCACGGGTGTGGGCGGGGATGCGTTGAAAGGCGGTTGGGGGTTGATTTTCGTAGTTTCTTGTCATCTCAAGTTCTCCAGTAAATAGATAATCAATAAACCTTTTGCAGAAACAATTGCAAGCGGTCTATTGATTGTCCACCAACAAATATTTGTACCAGCGCCAAAGGGAAACAAAAAGAATGGCAAAGGTTGCCGCAATCAGCGCCCAGCCCCAGGTAGTTAACTCTGCCAAAAAAAGCAAAAGAAAATACACCGCCGAGGCGGTAGTGATGGCGCCCAGGAAGGCTACTTCCAGCGCCATGAGGTTGGCTATGCTGTAACGCTTGTCGGTTTTTGGCAGGGTGGAAGATCTCCATTTGAAGGCTGATTCAATTTGCGGGTTGAGGCGGATGTAATAATCTTTTATCTGGTTCATTGCCTGCGCCGATTCGTGCCAGGCGGAACGCAGGCGGGCAAGTTGGGCAAGGGTTAATGCGCCAAGAAACGTGAGCATAAGAAATAAGCCGGAAAAGGCAAGCGAAACATTTTTCAAGTCTTTCACTGAAAATATGGCGCTGAGGATGGCAGCCACCAGTGAGCCGACAGTGACAAGGTAAAAAGAAGTGACCCGCGAGCGGTCTTCATTGGCTTGAAAGATTGTGCTGACGATATATTCGTATTCGGCTTGCAAAATATCATCAGGGTTGGGTTTTGATTTTACGGGCATAAATTTTTCTCACATTGTTTTGGCGCTGAATGCAGGCTGCGTTTGCGGGTCAAATATTGATGAAGAAGAAACCTACACTTGGAATGCCCATTCGCCTTGACGCATGACTGGCTCTCGCAAGCCATCTGCGGTGATGCCGTCAATATCCATCTTGGGCGAGCCGATCATAAAGTCTACATGATTTAGGCTGACATTGCCGCCCGCAGAGGTAAATTCGTCATCGGTCAGTTCTTCGCCGCCAGTCAGGGTGAAGCGATAGGCGCGCCCTATGGCAATGTGGCAGGATGCGTTTTCATCGAACAAGGTGTTGTAAAAAAGATGTCCGCGCTGGGCAATGGGCGAACTGGCAGGCACCAGCGCAACTTCTCCCAGACGGTGTGAGCCTTCATCGGTATCCACCAGGCGCTGTAGGGCGGCTTCGCCTTTCTTTGCATTTACTTTAACGACACGTCCGTTTTCAAAGGTGAGTTGAAAGTCTTCAATCAATGTGCCGCCATAACTCAGCGGAAAGGTGGCAGAGACAACACCATCGGCGCGGCTGCGATCTGGCAGGGTAAACACTTCCTCGGTGGGCATGTTGGCGGTAAACGCCACGCCGTTTTGCGCCGTAGACTGGGCGCTGATCCACAAATGCCCTTTGGGCAGCCCCAGGGTAAAGTCTGTGCCTGGCGCAGAATAGTGCAGGGCGGTATATTGCTTGGCTTGCAAATATTGCGCGCGCGTGCGCAAACTAACAATGTGCGCCTGCCATGCGGCAATGGGGTCAGGGCGGTCAATACGCGAAGTTTCAAAAATGGCTTGCCAGAGTTTTTCCTGCGCTTCTGGCGCAGAAAGATGGGGAAAGACTTTTATTGCCCATTCGGCGCCGGCGGCGGCAACCACGCACCAATTAATGGCGTT
The DNA here is from genome assembly GCA_020721605.1 of Anaerolinea thermophila. Classification (GTDB taxonomy): domain Bacteria; phylum Chloroflexota; class Anaerolineae; order Anaerolineales; family Villigracilaceae; genus Villigracilis. The sequence goes on along the minus strand of DYML01000005.1, from coordinate 8,743 downwards.
GGTGGTCACTTTTTCGCTAATACGGCTAAAATGTTGCAGGTGGGTTTTTTGCATCATGCCCAGCGTTTCGGGGTCTAGCCCGCCAAGCAGGTCTGGGTTTGCGCCCGTAATGGAGAGCAGCGCGTCTCCGTTTTCGATCATGCGCATGACTGCATCCACCTGCCAGGTGGAGTATTCGCCGAAGGAATCACGCGGGGCGTGTTGGGCGCGTAAGCGCAGCATTTCTTCATCGCCCCAAATAACGTCCACATAGATGGCGCCGACTGCATATGCAGCTTTGGCAACTTCGCGCACAAATGGCGCAAATTGATGCGGCACGCCGCGCGTGGCAGCCAGGGTGATGATCAAACGCTGACCAGCGCGCAGGTTTAAGCCCACTCTGACGACTGCCTCGGCGTATTTTTGCAATAAGTCTTGATGTGTTTTGTTTGTCATGGCGCCTCTGTTGTACCGCGCACGGTCACAAATTGCAGCAAGTAACCGTGTTGGGTATAAATTATGTTTTGAGTTTATTATGGCTGAGTATAGCAGAGAAAATATTTTGAAAACAAAAAAGCCCCGCCTGTTTCCAGGCGGGGCTTTTTTGTTTTATCGCAAAGCGATTTATGTTCCTTCTTCCCAAGAATTGAGGTAGTGCAGTTGCTCGTCCGAGAGTATGTCAATGTTAATGCCCATGGCTGCCAATTTGAGGCGGGCAATTTCATTATCAATATCAGTCGGCACGGAGTAGACCTTCTTCTCCAGTTTGTCGGCATTTTTTGCCATGTATTCGGCGGAGAGCGCCTGATTGGCAAAAGACATATCCATCACCGAGGCGGGATGACCTTCAGCGGCAGAGAGGTTGATTAAGCGTCCCTCGCCGAGGATGTTGATCTTGCGTCCGTCTTTGGTTAGGTACTGTTCCACAAATGGGCGGACAAGGTTTGGCTCGCCCACGCTCATGGCAGCCAGTGAGGGGATGTTAATTTCAACGTTGAAGTGACCGGAGTTGGCAACAATGGCGCCGTCTTTCATCACTTCAAAATCGTGCTTGTCAATCACGTTCAGGTCGCCGGTAACGGTGCAGAAGATGTCGCCAATTTTGGCGGCGTCTAACATGGGCATCACCTGAAAGCCATCCATGACTGCTTCCAACGCTTTCATGGGGTCGGTTTCGGTTACGATCACCAGTGACCCCATGCCGCGCGCGCGCGATGCGAGACCACGCCCACACCAGCCGTAACCTGCTACAACAAAGTTTTTGCCAGCCAACAAAACATTGGTGGCGCGGATAATGCCGTCAATGGTGGATTGCCCGGTGCCGTAGCGATTATCAAACAGATGCTTGGTCAGCGCGTCATTGACGGCAATGACAGGGAATTTCAAAACATTGTCGGCTTCCATTGCCTTCAAACGGATAACGCCGGTGGTGGTTTCTTCGGTGCCGCCAATGACGTTCTTGAGCATTTGCTTGCGTTGTTCTTCGCTCAAACTCTGCGCCCAAGAAGCAAGCGAGGGTTCGAGTTTTTCAAAGCGTCCCATTTCGATGAAGAACAGAGAGGAAACAAGGTCTGCGCCGTCATCCTGCGTCATGTGGGGCATGTGTTCCAACGCGGCGCGGATGTGTTTAAAGTAGGTGACTTTGTCTTCGCCCTTAATGGCATAGACAGGAATTTCGTATTGATTCACCAGCGCGGCGGCAACATCATCCTGCGTGGAAAGCGGATTCGATGCGGTCAAAACAATATCCGCGCCGCCTTCTTGCAGGGTGATCATCAGGTTTGCGGTTTCGGTGGTGACATGCAGGCAGCAGGAGAGGCGCAATCCCTTAAGTGGCTTCTCTTTCTTAAATCGCTCGCGGATGGAACGAAGCACGGGCATTTCGCGTTCCGCCCAATCAATGCGGCGGCGTCCGCCTTCGGCTTGTTGTATGTCTTTAATATCGTAATTGTTCATTTATTACTCCTTATTGATAATTGGGGTTGGGAATTGGTTATTACTGTGTGCCAGTTCCCAATTACTTTAATAATACGTCCAGTTTACCGCCATCGTCAAAATGCTTACGAAAGCGTTCCACAAATTCCTGTCGGGAATATCCGTGATTCTGCGTGCCGCGTTGTTCAAGGCAGTACACAGCCGAGAGCGAACCGATCTCGCCGCACAACTTCCAGTTAAAGCCATGAGAATAGCCCGCGAGGAACCCGCCGCGAAAGGCATCGCCCACGCCTGTGGGGTCTACAATTTCTTTTTCGGGAACGGTGGGGATGTGAACTGAATCTGCGCCTGCGTACAAGTCGGCGCCATCTTTGCCGCGTGTGATGACCAACACTTTAACATGCTCAAGAATTTGATCCAAACTCCAATCGGTTTTTTTAGAGATCAGCCCAAATTCATAATCATTGCAGAAGAGGAATTGAGCGCCTTCCATATCTCGCGCAAGTTCTTCGCCTTCGAGTCTTAACACTTGCTGGCTGGGGTCATAGAGATAGGGGATGCCCAACTCGCGGCATTCGGCAGGAAATTTCATCATCGCCTCGGGCGCGCTAGGCGATACGATCACAAGGTCGGGTCTTTGGTCTAAATCTTTGAGCGACTGCGTGGCAGAAACGCCCATTGCCCCAGGGTAAAAAGAGGCAATTTGAGCAGAATCCTGGTCGGTGGTGGCAAAGAAAGACGCGGTAAACAAACCGGGAACGACCTTCATCAGCGACGTGTCTACGCCTTTTGAATCAAGCCAGGCGCGGTAGTCGCCAAAATCTTCGCCAACGGTTGCCATCACACGCGGTTTTTCGCCAAGCAGCGCCATAGTGTAGGCAATGTTGGGTGCAATGCCGCCGCGCTGTTTGGACATGCCGTCCACCAAAAACGAAAGGCTGATGGAAGCCAATCGCTCAGGCAAAATTTGTTCTTTGAACAAACCAGGGAAGGTCATTAAGTAATCGTACGCAACTGAGCCAGTGAGAAGTATATCCAATGGGAACCTCCAAAAATACGCAGGAAAAGCGCACTCGCAGGAGTGCGCCCTGATGCTGTGAACGGGCAAAAGTTTATCATGGCGTTTGTTGAATGTAAAGTTTTGAAACCATCAGTTTTACGGCTTTCTGAAAATGGCGGGAAAAGGCATGGCGTGACTGTGAGCAAGGCGTATCAGCCGCATGATCCTTGCTTGACGCGCCCGTATTTTGCCAGTATAAAAACGGAATGAAATACACCCGCCTCCTTCTTGGGCTTTGGATAATCATTGCAATCAGCGCCTGTTCCATTCTGCCGAACCTGCCCAGCATTCCCCCCGGCTGGACCGTCACTCCCAGCATTTCGCCCACCCCGCCCGCCACCTTCACCCCCACCGCATCCCCCACCCCGCTGCCCATTGCGCGGGTGGAAGTGGGCGACCACGCCTTTTTTAATGGAGATTATGAAAACGCCGCGCTTCATTATCAAACCGCTGTTCAAGATTCGCCGGACGCGCAGGTGCAAGCCGCTGCAAAATGGGGGCAGGCGCGGGTCTTCTTTGCAGAAGAACGCTACGAAGAAGCGCTGGCTGCAATCCAAACACTCATTGCCGAATATCCCCAATCTGCCTATATAGGTCAGGCGTATTTTTTGCAAGGGCTTGCCAATTACCGCCTTAATCAATATCAAGCCGCCGCAGAAGACTGGCAAACCTACCTCACTTTGCGCCCAGGCTATTTGGATGCCTATGTACAGGAGATGCGCGGCGATGCACTCTTTGAAGCCTTCAATTACGCCGCCGCATTATCTGCCTACACTGCCGCCATTCAGGCGGTGGCTCTGGGTGACGACACCACGCTCGACCTGAAAGCCGCCAACACCCATACCAAATTGCAAGATTATGAATCTGCGCTGGCGTTATATGACGGCGTGGCTGCGCGCGCACCCAACGACTACATCAAAGCCCAGGCGGCGTATGAGGCTGGGGCAGTCTATCTGGCGCTTGGCAAGCCCGAAGAAGCCTTGGGGAAGTTTCGGCTGGTGGTGGAAGAATATCCGCTGTCGTATTACGCCTACCTGAGCCTGATTGCCTTGCTGGAAGCCGGCGCGGAGGTGAATCAACTGGATCGTGGACTGGTGGATTATTTTGCGGGGCAATACGATGTGGCAGTTGAGGCTTTTAGCCGTCACATTGCCGAGAGCCCAACAAACGACGGCACAGCCTATTATTACCGCGCGCTGGCTCAACGTGATTTGGGAAATTACGAAGCCGCGCTCAAAGATTTTTCAACCTTCACCGCCAATTATTCTGCACACCCGCGCTGGGGCGAAGCCTGGGGCGAAAAAGCATTTGTGGAGTGGTATCACCTCGGCTCGCATGACGTAGCCGCAAAAACCCTCATTGATTTTGTGGCAGGCGTTCCCAACAGTGACCTTTCAGCCGAATATTTAATGAGCGCGGCGCGCATTTATGAACGCACAGCAAAATACAAAGAAGCCCTGCAAATTTGGGCGCGCGTTGCCAACGAATACCCCGGTTCCGATCAGGCGGCTACGGCTGTCTTTTTTATGGGAGTCATCTATTATCGCAATGGAGATGCCGTTTCGGCGCTGGATACCTTTAAGCGCAGCCTGGCATTTTCTGGGCGGGCAGAAGACCAGGCACGCGGCTATTTGTGGATTGGGAAATCGCAACAAACCCTGGGAGATCAAACCGCCGCCATGGAAGCCTGGCGACAGGCGCAAAACTTTGACCCCGGCGGATATTACAGCGAGCGCGCCCGCGAACTGCTGCTTGAACACCCGCCCTTCACGCCGCCCATCTCTTCTAACCTCGCGCCTGATCTCCAAACCGAGCGCAAAGATGCCGACTCGTGGGTGCGGCTCACCTTTAACCTTTCTGCCGATACCGACCTAAGCGGGCTGGGCGTACTCGCCGCAGATGGGCGCGTGATTCGCGGCACGGAACTGTGGGAAATTGGGCTGCACGAAGATGCGCGGCTGGAATTTGAAAACCTGCGGCTGGAGTTGGAATTAAATAAAGATGCGGTGGGAAGTTATCAACTAACCAATTATCTGCTTCACCTGGGGCTTTACCGCTCTGCAATATTTGCCGCGCGCCAAACATTAACCCTGGCAGGCTTGGACGAACACACCGAGTCGATGATGGCGCCGCCCTATTTCAGCCACATCCGCTATGGCTTATATTATTCCGACCTTATCATTCCACAGGCACAAACAAACGGCTTTGACCCCCTGTTTCTTTTCAGCGTAACCCGCCAAGAGAGTCTTTTTGAAGGCTTTATTAACTCCAATGTCGGCGCGCGCGGATTAATGCAAATTATGCCCTCCACTGGCGCACAGATTGTCTCGCAACTAGGCTGGCCCATCAATTACAACGACCAAGACCTCTACCGCCCAGACGTGAGCGTTACCCTCGGCGCCTATTATCTTGCCAATAACCGTACCCTGCTCAATGGCGATCTGTACGCCACATTAGCAGCCTACAACGGCGGACCCGGCAACGCATTGCAGTGGAAAGAACTTTCAGGCGAAGACCCCGACCTATTTTTAGAAACCGTGCGTTTTGAAGAAACACGCAACTATATTCGAAATATTTACGAAATCTATACCATTTACAAGCGGCTCTATGGCGTGGCAGAGTAACCTGCCGCAAGCCAAAATGTTGAAAATTAACAATAGACTTCTTGCAATGTTTGCAAGAAGTCTATTTAAAATAAGCAGGAAATTTTAGAACCTGCCTTAATCAATATGCGCCAAAACGCGCTGATGAGCAGTTTCCACGTCCATATCCAACACCGAGACCAGTTTATCTCTGCCGGTTTCGCCTGCTACAATCTCCACACGAGATTTCGGCACGCCTAACACCTCAGCCAAAAAGCCGAGCAGTTCCGCATTAATTTCATCATCGGAAGGACCACAAACAAGGTGTATTTTGATTGTGCCATCGTTTAGCAATCCCACAATCTGATTTCGACTGGCGCGCGGTGTCACCCGCACCCCCAAGGCAGACCCGCGCTGACCACTATGAAGTTCGTATTTTCTGTCCATAATTCACCTCAAAAAGAAAGGATGGAAATTAAAATTCTCGCCAATAACTGAACGGCAATAATTAAAAGCAGAGGGCTAAAATCAAACATGCCTGCATTTGGCGCCACGCGCCGAATGGGCGTTAGAAAGGGGTCAATAATTCGATCCAGGGCTTCACGCACAGGGTGGTAAGGCGGAAGGAAGAAAGAAAGCAGGGATGAAGCGATGATAATCCAAACAAAAATCTGACTCAACGTGTTAATTAAAACAATCAATATCGAAAAATCCATTAAACCTCCACATTATATTGACGTGCGCCGACAATGGCAGTGCCGATCCGTACCAGGGTGGCGCCTTCCTGCACGGCAGTTTGGTAGTCGCCGCTGGTTCCCATGGATAATTCTGAAAAATTAGTCTGCGGAAATTGGGAGGAAAAATATGCCTGCAAGCGTTTTAGTTTTTGAAAAAATGGACGGGAAGAATCTGCTGTGCTGCCAAGCGGGGGCATGGTCATTAAACCGCGCACTTGTACATTGGGCAGGGCAATCACCGCCGAAACTTGAGCGAGCAGCGCAGACCAACGGCTTTCGTCATCTGCCTGCCAGCCAAATTTGCTCTCCTCGCCGCCCACGTTAAATTCGAGCAGAACGGGCAGAATGCGCCCCGCTTGCGCACAAAATCGGTCGAGTCGAGTTGCAAGTTTCAAACTGTCCAGGGAGTGTAAAAAGTTAAAGTTCTCTGCCACCAATTGCGCCTTGCGGCTCTGCACATGACCAATCATGTGCCATTCTACCGCAGAAAACTGAGACAAAGATTGAATTTTCATAACCCCCTCTTCGGGGTAATTTTCTCCCAGTGTGATTGCGCCGGCTTCCATTGCCGCGCGTACCACCTCCAGCGGCTGTGTCTTTGTGACAACCACCAACCGAACAGACTCTGGCGCGCGACCCACACTGTGCGCGGCGCGGGCGATGGTATCTAATGTTTGTAAATACCGTTCTCGGATGGGGGCTGCAATTGGGTTCATGCTGTAATTTTACCCCTGTAACGACATCAATGCGCCAAACCTGCCTGTTTTGCCTTTTTCGGCGCGATGCGAAAACCAGTCTTCGAGATGGCAGGCGGTACAAATAGCGGAAATTTGAACTTGATGCACGCCAACGTCATTTAATTGCAGGGCATTGGCTGTCCACAGATCAAGGTGGGCGCTTTCATTTTTAGTTTGGAAAATTTGTTCGGCATGGCGGGGGTATGTTTGGCGAAACTGCGAAACAACCTCTGCGCCCACCTGGTAATGGTCTACGCCAATGGAAGGACCAATGCCAGCAACAATATGTTTGGGGTCAGAGCCATAGCGCGTTTGCATTCCCTGCACGGCAGAACCCACCACCCCGCGCAGAGTTCCTTGCCACCCCGCATGGGCAATGCCAATCACTTTTTTATGCGGGTCATGCAAAAGGATGGGAACACAATCGCCGAAGCGCATGAAGAGTGAAATATGGGGGTTGTCGGTGAGAATAATATCGGCTTTGGGGGAGGGGTCGGTTGGCAGGCGCGGGTGATCGGCGTAGAAAATGTCTGTGCCGTGAACGAGCCAAACGTCTTGAATTGTGTCTGCGCGGCGCGGCATGGCATCGAATAGGCGGCGGCGATTTTCGGTCACATTTGCCAAATCATCCCCAACTGCGCCGCCCAGGTTAAGCGAGCGCCAGGGCGCAGGGCTTACGCCGCCATGCCGTGTAAAGACTGCCTGTGTGACTGCTTTGGAAAAAATTTCAAAACTGTAATAGCGCAATCCGTTGATCTCGTGAAATGACATTATTGCGAGACCTCAAGCACAGCATTTTTTTTGATGTAATACTGGCGTGTTTCGTTCATGGATTCTTCGATATTGGGGTAGGCGTACCAGGCGGTTGCCAGACCAAAGAGCGCGCCGGTGAGTGTGCGCAAAATTGGCGTGCTTTCTCGGTATGGAATTATGGCTGCGAACCAATCCCAATTGAATTGGCTAAACAGTTGTGAAAAGCCATCCAAGCCAATGGGACCCAGCCCAAGCAAAAGCCAGAGCGCCCAGTGCAGGGCGGGAATACGGCGACCAGTCAGCCCAAAGATAACGCCAAAAACCAGCATGGCAAAGTAAATGGCGGTGTCACGTTCACAGAGCGCAACCTTGTAGCCCACGCTTTCACTGCCGATATAATCCCGCGCTTGAAAGCGTGTGATGCTGTACGGGTCGTCGAGGTGAGGAATGCCTGTCACCTGCTCAAAGGTTTTTATGCCGATCACATTTGCCTCTGCCAGCGGGTAAAACGGCTGCTCGCCATAAAGAAAGAAAGAGCGAAACCCAAATTGATGACAAAGCGGGCTGTACATGCGGTAGATGGCTTTGGCAGGGAATGTTGCGCCGAGTTTCATTAACGTTGGGGCAAGGAAGGGCAAGCCAACATAGAAAAACATAAACAGGTTAAGCAAAAGTAAATAGCGGCGGGAAACCCAAAACGAAACACGGTCACCCGATGTCACTTTTCTTCCTCTTTTGATGCGCATTAAATATTCGGGGTCGCCGACCTGTTCCAATTGGCTCATTCGGTCAAAGGCGGCGCCGATGGTCATTTTTAATTTTTGGGGGGTGATGGGGGCTTTTAGGCGGTAGGGTCCTGCTTCTACTACGGGAATTTCCAAGCCGAAATTTTCAATCAGCACGGAGTCACTTTCAATGTCCACTTCTGCCAGTCGGTGTGGATATGTGGTTTGCAGGGCG
>DYML01000113.1:10743-11821 GCA_020721605.1 Anaerolinea thermophila | reverse complement strand
AAATAGGCAATGCCGTTGAGCGCCAGGCTAAAAACCATAACCCCTTTGCGCCCAACTTTGTCTGCCAGGGTGCCGGCGAGGAAAGAGGCAAACAGCCCCGTTCCGGCGTTGATTGAGATTAATGCGGCGATAGTACTGAGTGGCAGGTTTAATTTTCCGCTGGCATAGATTAACAGAAAGGGCCAGATCATGCTGCCACCAGCCGTGCTAATGATAATGCCGGTAATCATTAACCAGTATTGGCGCGGGTATTCGTTGTAGAGCGTCTTTAGTTTATATAACATATCAGGTGAGAAATTTTACAAGAAATGAAGCGAATCTATAAGATAAAAAACTCCGAGTTCTTTGGAACTCGGAGTTTTTGTTTTGCGTTGTTTTTCTATCTTCTTCCGCCGCGATCTCCGCCGCCACGGTTGCCGCCGTTGCGGTTGCCGCCTCCGGGTCGGGGTGCGCTCTTGCGGGAGTCTTTTTCGCGGGCTTCCTCTGCCGACCAGCCTTCGAGTACCGCCTGGCGGGAGAGGCGAATTTTGCCCTGCGGGTCAACGTCTGTCACCATTACGGTTAGTTCATCGCCCATTCCGCAGACATCTTCCACCGAGTTTACGCGCTCACTTGCCAGTTGAGAAATATGTACCAGCCCGTCAATTCCGGGCAGCAGGTTTACAAAAGCGCCAAAGGCTTCAATGCGCACAACCTTGCCAGTATAAATATTGCCAATCACTACCGATTCTGTCAATCCGGCTACTCGTTCTTGGGCAATTTTTGCGCCTACGCCATCGGTTGAGGCGATGTAGACCGTGCCGTCTTCTTGAATGTCAATCTTGGTGTGGGTTTCTTCCTGCAAGGCGCGGATGTTCTTGCCGCCAGGTCCGATCAGTGCGCCGATCTTGTCAATCGGAATCTTGACGGTGATGATGCGCGGGGCGTGCGGTTTTAATTCCGCGCGGGCTTCGGGCAACGCTTCGAGCATTTTTTCCATGATCGCCATGCGCGCCGTGTGAGCCTGTGCCAATGCTTCTTTCATCATCTGCGTGCTTAAGCCGCTGATCTTGATGTCCATCTGCAAAGCGGTGATGCC
>DYML01000113.1:5802-10643 GCA_020721605.1 Anaerolinea thermophila | reverse complement strand
GGTTCGAGCGCGCGTTCAGCCAATGCGCCGTGACCGACCTCGCGCCTGCTTTGTCCACGAAGCATTTTGACTTCGCCTGTGGAGAAGGGCGGGAAGGAATAATGGTGCATGTAGCGTTTGTTCTTCTCTGGGGATAAATTATCGAGTTCCTGTGCTTCGCCCAATGTGCCGAGCGTTGCAAAGGATAGAACTTGTGTTTCGCCGCGAGCGAAAAGTCCCGTGCCGTGCGCGCGCGGAGAAAGTCCCACTTCGCACCAGATCGGGCGGATTTCGGTGGGGGTGCGCCCATCGGGACGCTTGCCCATGCCCAAAATTCGCTCGCGGACAATTTTGTGTTCGGCTTCGCTGAATGCGGATTTCACATCGTCTTTCTTCGGGGCATTTGCATCGCCTCCGACACATAATTCAGCGATGACAGCGGTTTGCAGTTCGTCCATGCCGCCGTAGAACTCGCCTTTGTTCAACGGCTTGTCGAGCAGGGCGTTCATCTTGGCGTTGACCGATTCAAATACTTTCTTTTGTAATTCTTCGTTGGCGGTGGTGAGGGTGACTTCGCGCTTGGGTTTGCCAATTTCCGCCTGCATCTTGAGTTGCAGGTCAATGATCGGCTGGATGGACTGGTGACCCAGTTCGAGGGCGGCAACCATCACATCTTCGGGAATTTCATTCGCGCCGCATTCCACCATCAGAATGGCGTCTTTGGTGCCGGCAATTCTCAGGTCAAGGTCGGAGGCGTTCATTTCCTCAAAAGTTGGATTGAGAACGAACTCACCATTCACGCGTCCAACTCGCACCGCGCCCACAGGTCCAGCCCAGGGAATGTCTGAGATCATCACTGCGGCAGAGGCGGCGTTGATCGCCAGAATATCCAGCGGGTTGATTCCATCGGCTGAGAATGTGTACATGATGACTTGCACTTCGTTGCGCATTCCGTGCGCGAAAAGCGGGCGCAGGGGGCGGTCTGTCAGGCGCGAAACAAGAATGGAATCGGTGGAGGCGCGTCCTTCGCGGCGGAAGAAGGAGCCGGGGATTTTTCCGCCGGCGTACATGCGTTCTTCAAAATCAACGGAAAGCGGGAAGAAGTCAATCCCTTCGCGGATGCCGCCCATGGTGGCTGCGGCAAAGACGATGGATTCTTCCACGCCGAAAGTGACCGCGCCGCCTGCCTGAGCGGCGAGTGTGCCAGTCTCAAAGGTGAAGGTGCGCGTGCCAACGACGGCTGAATAGCGTTTTAATTCGGGTTTCATTATTTTTTGTCTCCTGTCATAAAATGGAGTCCAACAACTCCTGTTGTTGGTTTGCAAAGTCGGGTGACTTTGCGCTCCGTAACTTTCCCGCCAGTGGGTCAGGGACTGAAGAGTGGGAACAACCGTTGTTGTTCGCGCTATTCAATTCCTGACTGCGGGTTAAATAAAGACCCTAAAGGTCTCTGAGACCTTTAGGGTCTTTCACTAACTACTTACGGCGGAGGTTCAATCGTTCGGTTACGCTTAGATAGTGCTGATAGTTGCTTGAACGCAAGTATGTGAGCAATCGGCGGCGTTGACCGACCATTTTGAGCAAACCGCGGCGGCAAGATTGATCTTGCTTGTTGCTTCGCAAATGCTCGGTCAGTTGAGTAATGCGGTTGGTCAGGATGGCGATTTGCACTTCGGGCGAACCGGTATCCTTGTCGTGGCGATGAAAATCTTCAATCGCCTTGGTCTTAACTTCTTTTGCTAATGGCATGACGTGTGCTTCCTTTCTACATAGATTTTTGGGCGGCAAAATTATGCCGCGCTTTGCAGGTCTCCGTACTCACAGCATTTTCTGTAAAACAGAATTTACCGTAGGGCAGGACCAGTCACGGGCGAAAATTATACCAGAAAAACCCACACTTCGATTTGTTGTAAAATATGGGGGCAACTTGGTGTTTTGAATACTTTAAAGAGGCGGCTTAAATGCGCAAAATTTATCTTATGATGGGGCTGGCTATTTTAATACAGGCTTGTGCTGGCATTCCTTTGGGGAATGGATTATTGCCTTCCACAAATGCGCCCGCTCCATCTGCCCCGCCTACGGTGACTTTTACGCCCGCAGATACCGCCACAGTTACCATCACGCCAACCATTACACCTTCGCCGACTATTATCCACATCCCAACCCAGGATCCAAATTTGCCAACGGTTACTTTTGCTCCTGTTCCTATTTTTATAGGAAAATACACGGCTACTCCAGCCACGCCGCCAACGCCCATTCGACCCGGACCAGGGTTTCTCTCTGTTCAGGTTTCTGAAAAGAAGATTTTTTGGGGTATTTGCCAGCCCAATCGGGTGCGAATTACTACCGTACTTGAAAACCCCGAAGTGGTGTACAGCGTTGTAATTTTTGTGCAGGTAAAATCAGCCATTAAGGAAGATTACACGCCCTGGACGACTGGCAATGTTATGCAAAGACGCGGCGATGGGTCGTTTTCCTATTCGCTCTCTGCCAATACAACTCGCGGGCATAATCACTATAAAAATTCGTGGATATTATTTCAACTGGTGGCAACGGATGATATTGGCGGGGTGATTGGTCGTACCAAGATTTACACCAATCAAATTGCGCTTTCTCCATGCCCTTAATTTGCGGTTTTTACAAAGGATAGATTTGATGAAAAAAATTGCCATTCTTTTAATTTTTGCTTCGCTGCTCTCCGCTTGTTCCGTGGCGGTCAATGAGTTTTTAGGAATTCCGCCCACCGTTACTGTTTTGCCTACCTTTTTTACAAGCACTCCTACGGACGCCCCGACCTTTACGCCAACCGTCCCTTCGCCGACCTTCACCGCAACCCCCACCCTTATTGGGCAAAAGATAAAGACGAATACGCCGCAATTTACCCCCACCCCTTTAATATTAACCCCGTTGGGCGTAACGCTGCTGCCTTCCTACACCCCAATTTCGCTTGTGCCACAAGTGGCAATTCCGGGCTTTGTCTCTGTTTCTGTTTCTGACGCAGCCTTTTATAAAGGGAAAGCGTGCCTGCCAGTTTCGGTTAAATTTATTGCACAGGTCGCCAATGCCGCAGATGTGGCTCATGTTTTGTTGTTTGTTCGTTTTAAGAGTAAACAAACAGGCGTTACCAGTGAATGGGCAGACAGCATTGAAATGCAATCCATTGGCACGGGAACGTATGCGCATGATTTAATAACACTTGAAATGAAGGCAACTGATATTTTTGAGAATGCCTGGGTTCAATATCAACTGGTGGCGCTCAATAGTGACGCCAAATCATTGGGCAAGACCGATATTTTTGATGAAAGACTCACACTCTTGGAATGTGTGCCGACTGTATCCACTACCCCAACTGGACTGACGCCATGATGATCACTCTTCCCCCCGAACTGATTACCTACCTAAAAAAAGCCACCCGTGTTGCTGCCTTAACCGGCGCCGGAGTTTCGCAAGAGAGCGGGCTGCGTACCTTTCGTGATGCCCAGGCTGGGCTTTGGGCGCAATATCGCCCCGAAGATTTAGCCACTCCGGGCGCTTTTGCCCGCGACCCCAAATTGGTTTGGGATTGGTACGCCCATCGCCGTGAATCTGCCAAATTTGCCAAACCCAATGCCGGTCATTATGCTTTGGCGGCGATGGAAAAATATATTCCCGAATTTACGTTGATTACGCAGAATGTGGACGGTTTGCACCGTGTTGCAGGAAGTATGAACGTCCTTGAACTGCATGGCAATATTTTGAATGTGCGCTGTTCGGAATGCGGCACATTTGACGATAACTGGGGCGACGATTCTCTGGCTGTTCCCCGCTGTAAAAAATGCAATGGATTAATGCGCCCCGATGTCGTCTGGTTTGAGGAGTCATTGCCCCGCGCTCAATTGGATGCCGCTGTGAATGCCATGCACACTTGTCAGGTTTTCTTTTCCATTGGAACTTCTGGTGTGGTGCATCCCGCTTCGGCGCTGGCTCATGCTGCGAAAGCCGAAGGCGCAGTGGTGGTGGAAATTAACGCCGAGCCAACCCCGCTCACCGCCAAAGCAGATTTTGCCTTTCATGGGAAATCGGGGGAGATTTTGCCAGACCTGGTGAAGGCAGTGTGGGGCGGGTAGGATCAACTCAGGCGACACAATCGTTTTAAATATTGCGCAAGATAAAAGGCTTTGGAAATCTAATTTTCCAAAGCCTTTTGATTTTGAAAGATTTTTCCCACTGCCTGATAATTGCTGTTTCGCGGTGTGGCAGGACGCTTATATGATCGGGTTTATTATAAAATAAATGATGAAGACGGTCACTGAGATGATCGTGTGAATTGTCAACACGTTGTTTATATATTGTTTTTCTTCATTGCTCAGGCTTGAACGCGCATAGAGTGGAACAATAAAAGGCGGAGGTGCGATCAGCAGAGTAAACAAACCCGCTTCAAACAATTTGTCCAGGTGCAGGAAGTTCTGCATCAGATGGATATTTAACAATAGCGCAAGCGGGATCAAAATACCCAACCGAATGATCACCACAAGCAAGGCATCCTTCAAGCCAGCGCGATTAATTTTGATTCCATATCCGACGATCATCAAAATGAGCGGAACTGTGAGACTGCCCAGAAATTCAAAGGTGGTCATTAAGGCGCCCGTTATCGGTAGTTGATATAGCCATTCCTGTCCATTAAGCATATTGAAAAGAAGGCTGGACAAAATGGCAATCACCACTGGCGCGGACAGGAAGGATCTGAAAATCTCCTTCGGGTTTTGTCCGCCGTCACGTTTGACCAGCAGCATGGGCAGAAACACAAACCAGATGAAAATCTCATGCCCCAAATCTGTCACAGCAATGTAGCCGATTTTCTCCAAGCCGTAGGCGGCTCCAAA
>DYML01000113.1:3535-5702 GCA_020721605.1 Anaerolinea thermophila | reverse complement strand
ATATTTGGTGGGGTGATAATAAATTCACTCAAATTTGAATTTAGTATTTTCTTTAATTCGTCAAAGTTGTTTGCACTGGTTTCGGTGAACAAAAAGCCGAAGACGGAATGTTCTCTGTAATCAATTTTTCGTAATTCCATTGGTTTCTCAAAATTTGAAAGCAGCTTCTCGAAATTAAAGGCGCTGATTTGATTTACGTTGATGCCCGTTGAGTTATCCAGCACAATCAGGCTAAAAAGTTTGCCATCTTTTCCTTGCAGGGCTTCATCCCAGTTTGGTTTTTCTTGCAAAAAATAACACAGATATGGATTAAAGCCATATGCCAGGTGAGAAATATCGGC
The DNA here is from genome assembly GCA_020721605.1 of Anaerolinea thermophila. Taxonomy (GTDB): domain Bacteria; phylum Chloroflexota; class Anaerolineae; order Anaerolineales; family Villigracilaceae; genus Villigracilis. The sequence goes on along the minus strand of DYML01000113.1, from coordinate 5,361 downwards.
AGTGGTACACCAACCGCCAAAACGCATGGGGTTAACTTCAATCGGTAAAACCGTGCCGTTCTCACGTCTCACTTCAATATGGACTGGGAAATTTTTCAGTTGAGCCAATTCCCCAATTTTGCCCGCGAACGTGGTAAAGTCCGCCAGATTTTCTTCGATGATTTCCTTTGACGTAGTGTAAACCCTGTCGCTCACATCGGTTTCGGAGGCAAAGGTGTGTTTGAGAATACTCAGCACCACCGGCTCGCCGCTCGCGTTGAAATAAGCATCGAAGGCGTATTCGTCTCCCTCGATACATTGTTCGATGATAAATGAACTGGTATTCAATACCGCTTCGGGGTAGGCGCTTTTATTGGCATCCATTTCTGCAAGGATCGAATCAACAGTGTCAAGCCAATCTCCGTGACTTGTGACCTTGCGCACGCCCATGCTGAAAAATCCCACCGCTGGTTTGATGATAAAAGGCAGGGGAATATCTCGAATCTGAATCTTTTTCAGATCCTCCACGCGGACTTCTTTGAAGTAGAAGTCTGGAAACATGGATTTTGTCAATTCCCTGAATTTCACCTTGTCTTTGAACAAGGCTATTTTTTGGGGAAGATCACTGAACGCCAAGTGTTTTGAAATCCAGCCGATGGCGTTTTCGGATGTGGTGTAAATTCTCAGGTCGTCTGACGCGCGCGCTATTTCAACCGCCGCTTTTTCGCTGATGACATTTGTGCCGCTGTACAATCCCAATTGTTCTGCAATCTCTGTGCCTACGAGCGGAATTTGATGATCTCTGACTGTCTGCTTGAAAAAGTCTGAGATGTAAGGTTTGTCTGCAAAGAACATGAATATCTCCTTGAACATAATAAGTGACAGCCGCCTTTAAGGTGACTGTCACTTATTTATTTTACCCCAGTAATTTCACGCCTTCCAATCGCTCAACTTCTCGCCGAGTTTCGTAATTCTCTCGCGCATAATCACGGCGGAAATGCCAAGCGCCAGCAAAATTCCCCCGCTACAGCCGACCATCACGATGGTGGTGATGACATCCAGCAGGTCGTAGACCAAAATATAAATGACGCTCAAGACGCTAATCACCAGAAAGGCAATCGGTGTAATCGTCAGGCTGCGTGAGCGGATGATGACCCCGTAGACCAGCACGGCAATTGCCTGAAAGAACAGCGCCGCAAAGTAGATCAACCCCTGCGAGCCGTTGCCGACCATTTGAATGTAGGTTGTGCCAAGCAGGGTTAATTGTGAAAGCATACCCATGATGAACGTGCCAGTTTTGCTTCCCGCGCGCGTCAGCAGATAATGTTGGATTATGCCCAGCAGCGCCGCGCCCATCGAGAAGAATTGCGGCTGGTCAACCTTCAATTCGATCAGGATGATGAAATACGCCAGCAGATACAAGCCGTTGGCAGGAAATGCCAGCCAGGCATTTTTGCGCCAGAGCGCTTCGACTGCCCAGAGGGTAGCGGCGATGGAAACGGGGATTGCTGAATCCAAACCGCCGAGGGTGGGCGCGGCTGCCGAGACAATGACTCCCAGCCCCAGCCCGCTGTACAGCAGGGTTTTTTCCCAGCCTGTAACGCGGTGAAACATTCTTAGCAGCAGGCTGACTTTGTAGTATGCCAACGCAAGGACAATGACGGGGTGAATCCATTGGGTGATGTGAAAGGTGCGAAACGCAAACGCGGCGAAGAGTGGCAGAGTTAAAGTATAGGCGTAGCCCAATGTTGGTCGGTGATAGATCAGGCTGAAGGTGAGGAAAAGCAGCGAGTATATGCCAAAGCCCAACGCCGCCGTCTCAGCGGATTCATCAAAAAATAAAACGC
>DYML01000113.1:1745-3435 GCA_020721605.1 Anaerolinea thermophila | reverse complement strand
TTGCGCCGATGACGAAGTAGACAACTGCCAACCCTGTCAGCGCGGGCAGCCAGAGGTCGAGTTTGAAATGGTCGAGTGTGAAGAAAACGGTCAGCGCGAGGAAGACGGCGGGCAGGTAGCCGTAGACCGCTTTGCGTTGAACAGCGGCATAGATGACGAAGAAAACGGTGAGTACCGCAAAGCCGAGGGCGGCGCGTTCGCTGGACTCAGGGAGGAAGGCAATTGTGGCAATTAAGGTGAACACACTGCCCAGTAATTTAGGCGGCAGGCTCCAGGCGCGGCTGGCTTTTTGGAGCAAGAGTTCGAGGGTGAGGAAAATTAATGCCAGTCCAAGTTGGCGGTAGACAACGGGGATGTCGGCTTTTTCCATAAATGGCAGGGTAAAGAAAGAAAAATAAGCGATGACAAAATATAGCAGGGCGAGCGCCCACAACCATCCGCGCGGACTCTTTCGGAGGAAGTGCAGGACACCGTAAATCAGCGTGACGAAAAGCGCGGCGGCAAATCCGAGGGTGGTGTTGTGGTCGAATCCGCTGACGACTGCGAAGCTCAAAACGGGAATGGAAGCCAGCAAAATCGGCAGGCTGTATTTTTTCGCAGTTGTATTTCTGTTTATGATTTCACTGGCGGCAGACGAGACCAATCCCCAAATGGCAAAGAGAATCGCATTGGCAAGGTTGCCTGTTTCAAAGGCAGAGCCGAGCGCCCAGGGGATGAAAATCAGCGTGCTTGCGGCGAGCCAAGGAAAGAGGAAGAAAGAATAAAGTGAGTTCGAGAAAATATAGAACGCGAAGGCAATCGCCCAGGCGAAGGCGAGCGGGAGATTCCAAAGGGGTGAGGCGTAGAAATTGGGTGTCTCGAACATGAACATGCCCTGATATGCGCTGAGCAAGCCAAGTTGTAAAAGTTGCGCGGCGAGGAAAAGCGGCAGGGCGAATTTTGCATCCTGCCATTTTTTGAGCAGCCACACGCCCGCCAGCCCCGCAAGCAAAGCAATCCCAAGCGTGGCGGCGGTGAATTCTGGTTCTGCGCGAAAGATGTCGCCGACACGGTAGAATGCCGTGGCAAGCGCGGCAAAAGCGGTCAGGCTGAACAGGCGCGAGGTGTAGAGCCACGTTCCGCCGCTCCAGATGGCGGTCATAAAGAGACCAACCACTACCCAGTATGCCGCGCTGAATGGCGCGGATAAGTTGAGCGTGTCTTCGATTACGTTGGCGGTGATGGGCAGAAAGAATGAAAAGACGATGAAGAGCGCAAAACTCGGCTGGGGCAATCGCTTGCCGCGAAGCGTAGCCATAGAAAGTCCGCCGAAGACGATGGTGCCGATGACAAGCAGCGGGATGCGGAAGATGTCCACAAACGCGCCCAGAATTGCGGCGGCGGCAATGACGAAGAATGCGCCGAGGTACAGCGCAATTTTGATGTTGGCTTCACTGAGCAGGATTTGTGTGAGAGTAGGGCGCGGTCGGGCAGGTTCGGCTTGGGGAATAGGAATCTGCTTGGGGGCAGAATCCACTTGGGGGGCGGCGGCAGGGGCGAGGTCGAAGTCGTAGCGGCGGCGGAGGAGATCCGCTTTGAAATTTTCCAGCAAGCCAAGTTTTTCCCATTCTGCAATTTCTTGCACAAGGATGCGGCGGCTGGTTTTATCCACCTTATTGGTGCGTCTGCGGACGGTGTGCTGTGGCGGCAT
>DYML01000113.1:0-1645 GCA_020721605.1 Anaerolinea thermophila | reverse complement strand
TCCAATTGGAGTTCGACCGTTTTTTCTTCATTGGAGACGTTGAATAGGACGGTTACTTTTTCGTTTTGGAAGGAACGTATATACGCCATTACTTCGCCTTCAGCGAACAGGCGTTTGTAGTCACCGCGCCGCAGGGGTGCGAGTTCTTTTCTTAGGGCAATGCAAGACTTGGCGTGTTGAAGCAGGTCTGTATCCCATTTGCTTTCATCCCAGGGGAAAGATTTTCGGCATTCGGGGTCGTGTTCGCCGTCTATGCCGATCTCGTCTCCATAGAAAAGGCAGGGCGCGCCGGGGATGGTGAACATGAACAGCCATGCCATTTTGAGTGATGGCTTGTCGCCGTTGACGCAGGAAAGAAAGCGCGGCATGTCGTGGCTGTCGAGCAGGTTGAGTTGTGAGGCGGTGATATCGGGCGGGTAGATATTTAAAATGCGATCCACTTCATTGGCAAAATCATAGGCGTTCATGGCGCGCACGCGGTCTTTTAGCCCGCCCGCCTGTGTGACAACATTTATGTTTAAGTGTGAACTTGCGAAGAAACTGAGCGATGCCGCCGTGAAAAGATAATTCATCACCGCGTCAAACTGGTCACCTTGCAGCCAGCGCTGCGCCTCGTGCCAAATTTCGCCAACGATGTAGGCTTCGGGGTTGATCGTGCGCACGCGGCGGCGGAACTCGCGCCAGAATTCGTCATCGTCAATTTCGCCGGGTACGTCCAGCCGCCAGCCGTCAATGCCAAACTTAATCCAGTATTCGGCAACGCCAAATAAAAATTCGCGCACGGCAGGCGTTTTGGTGTTGAACTTTGGCAGGGCGGGCAAATTCCACCAGGCTTGATAGCCGATTGCGTTTAAACTTCCCTCGCCGTTTTGTAAGGCATTCAGTTCGCCGGTTGCGGGGTAGGCTCCCCAATTGCGGCGTCTTTCCAGGCGGTCGCGGTCAAAGTAAAACCAGTCCACATAGGGTGAGCCTGCGCCGTTTTCCAGCACATGATGAAATTGCCAAAAGCCACGGCTGGCATGGTTGAAGACGCCGTCCAGCACTACGCGTATGTTGCGCTTGTGGGCTTCGTCTAGTAACTTCCGCAGTGCGTCGTTGCCCCCCAAAAGCGGGTCTACGTTGTAATAGTCGTAGGTGTGGTAACGGTGGTTGGAAGCCGAAGCAAAGACGGGGGTGAAGTAAATTGCGGTAATTCCCAGGTCTTGCAAATAGTCCAGTTTTTCCACTACGCCGTACAGGTCGCCGCCTTTAAAGCCGTAAGTGGTGGGGGCTGAGTCCCATGGCTCAAACGGTAAAGAGCCGGCAGGGTTTTGCCCGCTTTTTGCAAAACGGTCTGGAAAAATCTGATAGAAAATTGCATCTTTTACCCAATCTGGTGTGGTCATTTGTGTTCCTCGTTACTTTGGATTGAACTTCAAAACATACATTGTGTACGGATTTAGATTTTCAAACGGCTGATATTTTTGGAATGCTTCGCCGCTTCCTTCCAAACCCTTTGCTTGGTCTGCCCCAAAGACAGTTTCCACGCTGGTTATTGATTCTGCCAAACCCGCCGCGTCAAGCGCGATATTGTACTCAATAATTGCTTCCCCTGAAAGATTTGCCAGGATCAAAAATGTCCCATTTTCATCCGCGCGCAAGGCGG
>DYML01000112.1:10140-11855 GCA_020721605.1 Anaerolinea thermophila | reverse complement strand
CTCCTGGCTGGGGCACCAAATACGGTTCTTTTAGTAAAAACCACCCCCATATACGAGGGTGGTTTTTACTTTCGGAAAACTGTCGGTGCAAGTCGGTGCGGCTCATTAAGCACAGGATGCACGGTACAAACATTCAATGCACAGGCTTTCGTTGCTTCCAGAGGAACACCCTTAACATTTCTGCTTTTCTTTGCCCTTGGGCGGCTATTAGAACTTACAACCCCTTCCCGTATTGCATCAGAAAATATCGTTCTCACCACGCGATGAACATAATTAATGGTCGGAAGCCCTGTGCCGCAAACACCTGCGTTTTGTAAAACGCAGGTGTTTGCAGATTATTTCTTGTGTAAGAGAAAAATTTATTTGACTTCCACCAGTACAGCGCGGATGACGCGCCGCAGACGATAGGCGTTTGTATCTGGGGCGTAATCCTGACAGGTGATGAGGGTTAGGTAGGAATTGTCTTTGAGATGTTCGAAGGCAAAGGCTGTGGTTTCGGGGCGGGTCAGCCGCGTGTCGCGCAGTTCAAAGACATATTGCTGCCCGTCAAGGTGAATGATGATTTGGTCGCCGTACCGCAAATCTTTGAGGTTGGCGAAGGGACCGGGCAAGCCGTTGGAATCGGTGACGTGCGCGGTGATGATGGAATTCCCCGCCCAGGTGGGGAAGGCGCTGCCCGCCAGCCAGCCCGCATCTTGGGCGAGCCATTTCACATCCCAGACATTTTCAGATTGCGGCACGCCGACAATGTTCGCCTTGACGTTCTGCGATGGGATTTCCAGCCACAGGTTGTTCATCTTGGTATATGCCAGTTCGGAAGGCTGGGAGGGCAGGGTCGTCTTTACATTTGGAGCAAATCCTGTGTTGGGCATGGCGTTACCCATCCCATATTCTTTATTATCGCCTGAAGCCTCCGCCGCAACGCGCGTGACGATGAATTCAAAGATGGAATCTGCGCCGTTGTTGAGGTGATTCCCAGCCAGGTCTACGATGGAGGTAGTGCCGCAGACCGAGAGGCGGTACTTGCCGACAGGCAGCGGGGCGGCAAGTGTCACCACCGCCGTGTTGGGGATGTATGTCACGCCGCTAACCGTGATTTGCGTGTCGTCACCCGCCAACGCTTCGTTGCAGGCGCCCGTATCCGCGCTGCCATTTCCGCCCTTGTTGATGATGCGATAGTTGGCGGGATTTGCCGCGTCGTCGGAACCTGCTCCGCCGCCCGCGTTGTTGACTTCCTTGCTGAAGTTAATGGTGAACGATGTGGGTCCCGCGTTTTTGTAGGTCAGCGCCAGGGTAGTGGAACCAACTATCGGCGGGGCGTCGTCGTAGGTTCTGCTGAACTGCGGGGCGACGGTGTTGCCGTTGCCGAGCGCAGTCGCCGCGCCTGCCGCAATATCGGCAGTGACCAGACCCGAAGCGGTCGGAATCAGGTCGAAGGTGTAAATCGCGCCGCTGCCAGAGAAGTTGCTGACTGCGCCATTGCCGACGGTGATTTCAGTCGAGAGGAAGCCGATGACGCTTTCGCTGAATGTGACCGTGACGGGGATGGGCGAGACATTGGTGGGGTCGGCGGCGGTGGAGGTCATCAGGACGGAGGGAGCGTCGTCGTTGGTGATGGTTCCAACCCCCTGCCCGTCGCTGATAGCGGCGTTGGCGGCGTTGGAAATATTGACGAAGAAGGTTTCGTCCGCTTCCACGCTGGTATCGCCGTTGAC
>DYML01000112.1:0-10040 GCA_020721605.1 Anaerolinea thermophila | reverse complement strand
GTTCCGCCGGTGGCGACATTCGCCTGTGTGGGCAATGGGACGAGGACGCCGCCGTCCAAGGCATAGGTCACGGTCTGCGAGGTGGCGTTCCAAACTGCGGTCAGGGTGACGTTACTCGCGCCCATCGTGTAGGTTGCGCCCGCCAGATAAGTGTTTGTTCCATCGTTCCAGCCGCCGAAGGTGTAACCGGCTTTGGTCGGGTCGGTTCCCGCGTAGACGGTGAAGGTTCCGCCGGTGGCGACATTCGCCTGTGTGGGCAATGGGACGAGGACGCCGCCGTTCAGGGCGTAGGTGACGGTGTAGGTGGGAGTCCACTGGGCAAAGAGATTCAAATCGGCAAGGAAGTCATAGGTCGCGCCGTTGGCATAGGCTGTGCCGCCGCCAACAGCAACGGTATTCCAACCAGAGAAGGCGTACCCTGCGCGGGAAAAGGCATTTGAAGTGAGCGCAGTGGGGACATTGGCAACCTGATTTGCCATCAAGCCGCTGCCGCCGTTGGCGTTGAATGTCACCGTGCGGTTGGGACAACCCTTGTTGCCATCGGTAATCGTCCAGCCGTCGCTGGAAATCATGTGTGCTCGCGCCGCTTCGCCAAGACAATACTTACTGTTCCCGCCGCTAAAGGGTACGGTAGATTTCAGGACTTGCGCGTCCCAGCCTTGCAGCAGGGCGTCATAATTGGCAGTGGACAGGGTAATGAGGGAGAACATATTGGCTGCATTCGTCAGCGCAGTGACATTCCAACTGTGGAGGTCTTGGTCGAAGGCGAAAGCCATGCGGAACATGAAGCTCATGTCGGTGACCTTGCTGGTATTCCAACTGCTGATGTCCTGGTTGAAGAGACTGGCTTGATAGAACATGTAACTCATATTCGTCACGTTGCCAGTATTCCAACTGCTGATGTTCTGGTTGAATTTGCTGGCTTGATAAAACATGTAACTCATATTCGTCACGCTGCCAGTATTCCAACTGCTGATGTTCTGATCGAAGTTGCTGGCACCGCCGAACATGGAACTCATGTCGGTTACCTTGCTGGTATCCCAACTGCTGATGTTCTGGTTGAAGAGACTGGCAAAAGCGAACATGTTCGACATATTCGTCACGTTGCCCGTATTCCAACTGCTGATGTTCTGGTTGAAGACGCTGGCGCCGTAGAACATGAAATTCATATTCGCCACAGTGGAGAGGTTCGGGGTGTCGGTGGCATTCCCCGCGAGATTGGAGCAGCCCATAAACGAGTATGCCATCGAAGTCCACTTGCCCTTGCCCCACTGTTCAACGGTCAGTAGTTTTTGTCTATCTCCAGTATTATTAAAGAAGATACGTGGAAAGCCGGTCAGCGCGCCCGTGTTGTCTTTGATGCGGACGGTGTAGGTTCCAGCGCCAGTGTTCAAGCCTGTTGCACCGTAATCGCAGGTATAGCCTGCTGTCGCGCCGGTGACCTCATTCGTCCCGTCGTCGTTGCAGTCCACGTTGTAGTTGTAAGTTTCTAAAAAATGAGTGGGAATGACGAATTGCGTGGAGCCGGAGCCGGGGTTATCCGTTTTGACGGTGATAACGAAATCGTTGGCGGGGTCTGTCGTATTCGTCAAACTGAAATCGAGGCTGGACGTTGCGCCCTTTGCGCTGGCGGTGACGATGTAGCCGCCGGTCGTGCCGTTCGCGGTGACACTCTGCGAGACCGTGCCACCCGCGCCGACTATGGCGGTGTTATCTGCTGGATTTGTACTTGCCCCCGTTCCAGGTGCGGTGAATGTGACTTTGCCGTTTTGCACCGGCTCGACTGCATTATTCGCGGTGACGGTCAAACCAAGCGGAGTGGCAAACGCGGTGCTGATTACCGCGCTTTGCGGTGTGCCGGTTTGACTGCCAAGCGTGAAGCCCTGCGACTCAAATGAACCGATGTCGCAAGTACCGACGCGCCCCTCGCCGCGCTGGTCGGTGATGGGAGTACAGGCGTTGCCCGCGTCAATCGCCGCAGAGCCGGGCAGCAGCGGGAAGGTTTCGGTCGTCCCGCCGTAGTTGCCGAAGGCGCCAAGCAGGATGGTGGATGTGGCAGAACCGGTACAAGTGGTATCGTCCGACAGATTGTTCGAGCCAGAGAGCGTGCTAGCGCAGTTGCCGCCCGCCGTGCTGTTGGCGATAATGGTATTTGTTGCAGTCACCGAGACTGGGTCGTAGATGCCGCCGCCGTTGGAGCTCGCGCTGTTGCCCGATAAGGTGCTGTTCGTCACATTCACCGTGCCATTTAGGTTGAAAATGCCGCCGCCGTAGGTTGTTGCGCTGTTACCGAAGAAGGCACTGTTCGTCACCGTCGCCGTCACACCTTTGTTGAAAATGCCGCCGCCGCTGTTTGCGCTGTTGCCCGATAAGGTGCTGTTCGTCACCATCAGAGTACCTATGTTGAAGATGCCGCCGCCGCTGTTTGTTGCCATGTTGCCGGAGAAGGTGCTGTTCGTCACCGTCACCGTCACGCCGCTGTTTTGCAGTATCAGCCCGCCGCCGCATTTAGAGGTGAAGGCACCACAATCGGTGGTTTGAACGTTGCCATCGGCAATGGTGAGGGCATTGAAAGCCACCGTCCCGGCGGTGACGTTGAAGACGCGCGTGGCATTTTGTCCGCTAACGGTGACTTTATGTGTTTCGCCGTCAATCGTCAGGTTTTTGTCAATCGTCAATTCGCTGGCAAGCATGATGGTGTAATTGCCGTCAAAGGTGATGGTATCTCCTGCTGCCGCTGCCGTGATAGCGGCACGCAGGGAACCTGCGCCGCTATCATTTGCGTTGGTTACAGTGATCGTCGCCGCGTGGGCGTTGGTGGTGGGCGTGAAAAGCAGGGTCGTGAGCAGCAGGGTAATGATGAAAAGGCGCAGGGTCAATGGTTTCATGGCAGGTCTCCGGGTTTGGATGTTTACTGGCTTTATTCTTTTGTTTCGGTTTTCTTGGTATTCCCGCTGGCGGCTGAACTTATTTCCTGCAATACGCGCGGCAGGTCGCTTTGCAATTGGGCTTTGGGGATAAAAATGGTCACGCCCGCCAACGCCGCCCGCTGGCGGTGCGACGGGGTATCGTCCAGCCCGATGCCGAGGATTGCCGCCTGCGGGCAAACCTGCGCCAGCCGCCAAATATCGCCCAGGTTGCCCTCAGACAGGGTATCCAGGTCAATGAGAATCGCGTGCGGCGTTACTATCAACGCCAGAGTCAGGGCGTGCGGCATATCATCCGCTTCGAGCAGGGCGCAGGGCGGCAGGTCAGCCTCCAGCCAGCGATGCAGGGATTGGCGTAAAACAGCGTGGGGTTCGATCAGCATTAATACAAACATAAAATAATCTCAGGTTGAATGTGATATTTTTATTAGCCGACTCTCTACCATACATCTCACAAATTTATGTCATTGCGAGCCGTCGCTCTTGTTCTTTGACGGCGTGGCAATCTCCTTTTGAGTTGAAATATCCGAAAAACAGAAGATTGCTTCGGCACACCTGCCTGGCGGATGGCGCTAGGAAAAAATGCCTGACAATGACATTTGTACGGCAGAGAATGAACCGACAAATTCATTTGAGAATACGACACACCCCAAAGCAAACACAGGGGAAAATCTCACGAGTTTGGACGGGGAAATCTCACTTCTATCAAAATTGAAAGGTGTATTCGAAAGCATTGGCGCGGCGGAGAATCAAAAAAGGTGACTGTCACTTCCGCGAAGCGGGTGACTGTCACCTTTTATCTTGGCGGTCTATTCTTATTCCAGCGAGATTACCCCATGTTGAATGGCAAATTTGACCAGCCCCGGCAGGTGGTGGATGTTCAACTTGTGCATGATCGCGCTGCGATAGTTGTCCACCGTCTTGGATGACAGCCCCAGCCGCTCGGCAATTTCCACAGAGGTTTGACCATCTGCCAGCAGCCGCAAAACCTCGCGCTCGCGCTCGTTCAAGCGTTCCAGCGGCGAAGACTTGATTCCCGTCTGGCAGATGTAATATTCCACCGCCACGCTGGAGACCGCCTGACTCAAATACCGCCCGCCCGACTGCACGGCGCGAATCGCCTCGATCAATTCGTCGCTGGCGGATTCCTTCAACACATAACTGCGCGCGCCCGCCTCCAGCGCCTGAATGATATGCTCCGATGTGCGGTGCATTGAAAGCATGATGACCCGCGTGCGGGGATGGTCGCGCTGAAGATAACGCGCCACATCCAAGCCGCTCGCTTCGGGCATGGCAATATCGAGAATGGCGATGTTGGGTTCAAGTTGCTGCAACTGTTTCATGGCGTCTCGCCCGTTGGAGGCGGCGCCAATCACTTTGAAATCGGGCTGGGTTTCGAGCAGCATTCGCAGCCCGTCACGCAGCACCGAATGGTCATCTGCCAAAAAAATCGTCACGCTCATGCTTTGACCTCTACCAAAACTTTTGTTCCCTGGCTGGGGACTGATTCGATCAAACAACTTCCGCCAATCGCCTCGGCGCGTTCCGCCATAATTCGTAGTCCCCAGTGCGGGCGGTTGGCGCTGTCTAACTGGGGTAAAAGTTGGGGCGTAAACCCAAGCCCGTTGTCGCGGATGATCATGCGGGTATTTTCGGCGTCCAAATCCAATTGGATGCTGACCCGCGTCGCCTGCGCGTGACGCGCCACATTGGTCAACGCCTCCTGCGCGATGTGAAACAGGGCGATCTCCACCTGCGGCGGACGGCGCGGCGCAGGCTCGGGGCTGGTCACTTCGACCAGGACATTGGTTCTCGCTGTGAACTTTGCCGCATACCAACGCAGAGCCGCCGCCAGCCCAAACTCATCCAACGCGGGCGGCTGCAAATCTTCCATCACGTTGCGAATGCGCTGGGTCGTTTCGCGCACCAGGTCAGAGGCATCCTCCAGCCGCTCATCAATCTGGTTGAGCAAAGCGGGGTCGTGCGCGCTGGAAGCAAGTTGCGTGCGTACCAGTTTGAGTGTCAGACTGAGCGCGGTCAAATTTTGCCCCGCCTGATCGTGCAATTCGCGCCCCAGTTTGCCGCGCTCCGCCTCTTCCACCTCCGAAAGTTGGGCAGACAGCGCGCGCAGTTGTTCCTGCTGTTCGCGCAGCGCCTTCTCAGACCTCAAAGATTCGGCAACCTGATTTTCCAAACTGGCGACTGATCCGCGCAATTCCGCCGCCATTGCATTGAACGAATTAATCAGCAAGCCAATTTCATCGTTGGATTGAATCGGCACGCGCACATCCAGCCGCCCCTGATTGACCTGCTGCAAACCGTTCAACAACGCGCCCAGCGGCTTGACCAGATTGCTGTAAAAGACCAGCGGCAAAAGCAGCATGATGATGATTGCGCTGCCGACCATCACCAGCGCAATCGGCAGTGAAAACTGATTCATGGTCGTCAAATAACTGGCATAGTCAAACCCGACGATAAACCTGCGCCCGTCTTGCGTAACCCTGCGGAGTATCTGCCGCGTTTCCAGCCCACCTTTCCCGTAAAGACTACCAACCAGAAAATCGGCGCGGCACAGGCGCGACACATCCAAATCGGCGCGGCGCAAAAAGAGCGGCTCAGGTTGTTCGGATGGACAAGCCACAACGAAGACCACCTCCGCCGGGAGCAAATCGGCGCGGAAGCCGTTTGGAGAGGCAAGTTCCGCCTGCACCGTTTCCACATCTGCCTGGAGCGCCAAATCATATTCCACCTGCAAACGAAACGGGTAAACCAGCGAGAGCAACCAGACGCTGATCAGAACAGCGGTCAGCGTTCCCAAAATCAACTTGACCTGAAATGAAATCGGGTCGGGCGTGTTGATCAGATAGGTAATGGCAAACAGTGAAAGCATCAGCATTAACCCGATGCTCCACGCAATATTGAAAAAATATTCGGGAATGACGCTCTGAAACCACAGGCGGTAGACAAACGAACTGGAGGAAAGAAGCGCAATTGCCAGCGTCGCCAAAATCATATTCCGCGCAGCGCGGGCGCTGGGCGTGCGCGGCGCAATCAGCGAGAGCCAAACGGGGCGGGCAGGCTGATCGAGCCGCGTCATTTGATAGCCCAGCACAAACAACGCCGCAAAACTTTGCCAGAGTCCCAACCCCACGCCCGTCGTTCTCAGCGCCAGGGCATTTGCGCTGTGCGGCGCGAGCCAAAACTGAATCGCCAGAAAAATTTCGAGGGCAATTGAAATCCCCGAAGCAAATCCAAACCAACGCGCCGCTGTGGGTTTAATCAACGGGAGCGGAAATGCGAATGCGAATTGCAACAGGCAAGCCATGCCCGTCACAAAACTCAGGTACATAATCGGATACCACGCGGGGAGAAAAGCCGAAATAATCAGCAGGTGCGCCGCCAGAAAGAGCGTCAGGCTGGCTTCGTGTCCCAGTAACCAGCGTCCCGCCGCCGAGTAGGGGCGGCGCTGCGCTATGAATATGAAGAAAGCCGCTGTCAAAAGCAGAAGCGCCAGGCTGGTAAGGCTTAGGGGCGTGAGGATGAACCAGGTGGGGAGTGGGGTCATGGCGGCGGTGTCTGCTTATCAAATGGGATGTGTGTGAAAAGATTGGATTTTACTCGCGCGTGCAAAAATGCACAAACTCAATCGGTCGCGGTTCATTCCCACGCGTGTGGGGAATACTATTCATCTTTTCTCCTTTCAAAAGTATGTGTCTATCTACGGTTGGTGAATATGGACAGTATCGCGTATTTCCTAAATCTACGCTTTGGTATTCGCATCTTACGGAATATAAAGGCTAAGAACAGAAGGAATATAAACTCTATCATTTTTAATAGTCTCCATGGTTGGTCATTACAACGATTCACCCCCAAAAAGCAGGCGAGAAAGCCCGCCTTCTCTCCGAGATTTTCTTCGATTGTACGATAAATTCCATCCAGCCGATCTTGTTGCGGTTTTCTTGCCATAACGTGCCTCCGTCAGATTGAATTCACCGCAGCAAACGCGGTACTTTTTCTTCAACTTTACGGGGCGCATGTTGCAGGCGCTGCAACACAAAGGGACGTAAACAAAAATCAACTTGCCCGTTTTTTGAGAAGACCCTTATTTTTTGTAAAACCTGGGGAACTCTGCATCTTTGCCAAACAAAAACCTGTTTGCGGTAGAATCCATTTCGGCTTCACTCATGCAGAAAATTTTCCCTCACATCCTCCGCACCAAAATCATCCCACCGCCCCGCAGCGCACGGACTTTATCCCGCCCGCGTGTGATGGACTTTTTGCGCGAGTCGCTCGACTATCGCCTCACCATTTTGCAGGCGGGCGCAGGCTACGGAAAAAGCACCGCCCTCGCAGAACTTGCCTCCGAGATTCACCCGCTGATCTGGTATCAAGTTCACGAGGAAGATAGCGACCCGCTGGTCTTTCTTCTGCACTTGTTCCATGCCGCGCGTGAAGCCCTGCCCGAAACGCCCGACCTGCCCATTTCCTACCTCGAAGCATGGGACGGCACGCAAGGCATTCTTCCCTGGCGCGGAATCCTCGACCAATTTCTCAACGCATTAAGCGAACGCATTTCACAGCCCATTCTCTTTGTTTTGGATGACGCACACATCGTTATTGAAAATAGCGAAGTCGCGCATATTTTGGATCGCTTGATCGGGCTTGCGCCTGCTTCTTTGCATATTTTGCTTTCAGGTCGCCCCACCATCAGCCTGCCCAATCTTGCGCGCTGGCGTTCTCAAGGCGAAGTGTTGATGCTCGATCAGGCGGCGCTGACTTTTACCGTCCCCGAAATTTCGTCTCTTTTTACGAGTCATTACAAATTTGAACTCACCAGCCAGGAAGTCGAATCCCTGCTGACGTATACCGAAGGCTGGGCAATTGCCCTGCAACTCATCTGGCAAAGCATTCGCAGCCAAGCCTCATCCACTTTGGAATTTCCCCTGCGCTGGCAGGCAGATTCGCTCGAATCTCTGTTTGATGTTTTGGCGCGCGAAGTCTTCTCCCATCACCCGACAGACATCCGCGACTTCTTATTAATCACCTCCATTTTGCGCGACCTTGCCCCCGAAGCCTGTGACGAACTGCGCAAGGCGGCGGGAAATACAGCGGGCGACTCCGCATCCATGCTCGCCTATTTGCGCCGACAAGACCTCTTTGTGGTTGAAACCGCCGAAGGCACGCTGCGCTATCACCACATCTTCCATAATTTTTTGCGCCAGCAATCCACGCCCAATCAACGCCTGCAATGGCATCGCGCCGCCGCGCATTATTTCGTTCAACAAAAAAATCCCGAGTCCGCCATTTATCATCTGCTCGAAGCCCAAGCCTGGGATGAGGTGGCGGATTTGCTGGATGTCTACTCGGCGACTTTACTTTCCAGCGGGCGGTTGGATACGCTGACGACTCACATCGCATCTTTGCCGCCCCTCAGCCTGCATCAACACCCCATGCTTGTTTTTACGCTGGGAGAGTTAGCCCGCCTGCATTCGCGCTTCGACGAAGCACAGGGTTGGTATCGTCAGTCTGAAACCATCTGGCGCACGCGCGGGCAGCAAGACGGCATCGCGCGCGCCCTGCGCGGACAAGCCCGCGTCTACCTCGACACGGTCAATCCATCCGAAGCGGAAAAACTGCTCGAAGAAGCCATCCGCTTAAGTGACGGTTTTGAAGACCGCGAAGCGCAAGTCCGCTTGTTTGAATTGCTCGCCGAAAATAAACTCAACTCAGGGCATGTGGAAGAAGCCGAACACCTGCGCCAGCGCGCCGAAGATTTGCGGCTCGAAGGTCCAGCCAACGACCAACTCCTTTTCCGCGTGTGGCTGCGCACGGGCAGGCTCAACGAAGCCCGCCGCAGGCTGGAAGAACGGGCAGAAGCCGAAAAGCAGCAGCCTGTTCAAACACCGCGCGCGCACCGTGAAACCAATCTCATCCTCTCGCTGATCTATTCCTTTCAAGGCTTGGGCAACCGCGCCTATGAATCTGCGCTCGAAGGCACGGTACGCGGCGAAGACTTAAAATCTCCCTTTGTTACGGGCGTTGGCTACATGCGCCAGGGACACGCGCTGATGTTGGCAAGCGAACCCAATTACGCGCTCGCCCGCGCACAATTTGAAAAGACCATTGACATCAGCCGCACGTTAAACGTGGCGCGTCTGCTGGTTGAATCGAACTGGGGGCTGTGCCGCGCCTGCGGGTATCAAGGTGACTTGACTCTCGCGCAAAGCCACGCGCAACAAGCGATTGAAATTGCCAATCAGGCGGGCGATGAATGGATCGCATCGCTCACGCGCCTGACAATGGGCGCGAGTCTCATGCTGGCATCCCGCTACGAAGCCGCCGAAGAATGGCTCAACCGCGCCGTGCTTGGTTTTCAAGAATGCAGTGATCCGTTTGGGCGCACTGCGGCGCGTTTGTGGTTGTGCTACGGCTGGCATAAACAAAAACAGTCTGACCGCCTCGAACGTGTTTTGCCCGAAGTGCTTGCGGCATGTCGTGAAGGCGATTACGGTTTCCTCTTCACCAGTCCGTCTTTGCTCGGCGCACCTGATGAGCGCATCTTCACGCCGCTGCTGGTGATTGCCCGCGACAAAAGTTTGGAAGACGCATACGCCGTCCGTTTGTTGGAGTCGCTTGGGCTGGCGCGGGTGCAGAGTCACCCTGGGTTTAGGCTCACTGTCGAGACGCTGGGCAACTTTCAGGTGAAGAGAGGCAGCGAGGTCATTCCGCCCAATGGCTGGCGGCGCGAGAAATCCCGTCAACTCTTTCAACTGCTTATTTCCTATCGGCACTCGCCGCTTGACCGCGACCAAATTTGCGAACATCTCTGGCGCGAAGCCGACCTTGCCACCGCGCAGCGCAATTTCAAGATCACGTTGAACACGCTCTATCAAGCGCTTGAACCTGAGCGCGATTCGGGGAGCGACTCAGCCTTCATCCTGCGAGACGGGACGACCTACACCCTGCGCCCTCACGCCGACCTGTGGCTTGATTCTGAACAATTTGCATCCGCCGCCCGCAAGGGATTCAAAACCAATTCCGCCGCGCCTTTGGAAAAAGCGATGGATTTATATCGCGGCGAATATCTGCCCGACTCGTTGTACGAAACCTGGG
>DYML01000111.1:10165-12110 GCA_020721605.1 Anaerolinea thermophila | reverse complement strand
CCGCCTTGAACAATTAAACGCCCTGCGCTCCATTGACCAAGCCATCTCCAGCACGCGCGACATGAGCCTGACGCTCAATGTTTTATTAACGCATACCCTGTCTCAACTCAAACTGGATGCCGCCGACGTACTGTTGCTTTACCCTGGTTCAAACCTATTGAACATAACGGCAAAACAAGGGTTTCACAATGCCCTGCCCGAAAATACCAGCATGGCAGATAGTGTTGCCGGACGCGCCATTATGGAACACCAGCCAATCATAAAACTTGACCTTGAAGCCGTTCAACAATACCCATCGTTTTATCTGCTGTGGAAGCAGGAAGGTTTTGTCTGCTATTGGTGCGTGCCGCTGGTAGTCAAAGGAGAATCCAAAGGCGTGCTGGAAGTGTACAGCCGCAAACCACTCACCCCCGACTCAGACTGGCTGGAATTTCTGGAAACCCTCGCCGGTCAGGCAGCCATTGCAATTGACAATACCCAACTCTTTGAAAACTTGCAACGCGCCAACCTAAACCTGAACCTGGCGTATGACTCCACCATTGAAGGCTGGTCGCGGGCAATGGACTTACGCGACCACGAAACCGAGGGACACACCTTGCGCGTCACCGAGTTGACGATGGAAGTGGCGCGCGCCATGCGAATTAGCGAATCTCAACTAACAGCCATCCGCCGTGGCGCACTGCTGCACGACATTGGAAAAATGGGCGTGCCAGACGCAATTTTGCTAAAAGAAGGCGACCTAACCGATGAAGAATGGCAGATCATGCGTAAGCACCCCGAATTTGCGCGCGACATGCTCATGCCCATTACTTATTTAAATGACGCGCTTAATATTCCATATTGCCATCACGAAAAATGGGATGGAACAGGCTATCCGCAAGGCTTAAAAGGAACGCAAATTCCTTTGGTGGCGCGCATCTTCACGGTGGTAGATGTGTGGGATGCGCTAACCAACGACCGCACCTATCGCAAAAAATGGACAAAAGAAAAAACCTGTCAATACATCCAAGAGCAAAGCGGCAAACACTTTGACCCGCAGGTGGTGGAAATTTTCCTAAGCCATATTCAGAAATAACGTAATCGCAGCGCTTCTTTGCAGAGTTCCATTAACAGGCTAAAATCAGCCGTCCAGATACCCTAAACAGCCGATTGATAAAAGCCGCACAAAAACAAGGCTTCAAATTGATGGCTTGGCGGGTTACAGATGAGGCTCAGTATGCCAAAGCCCTGATGGAAGACAACGCAGTGAGACGAGACCCCCAAAGACTATGGCAATACAAACACCCACCTTCGACCCAGAAATTTATATCAGCATCGCCTCCCATCAACTTATAGTTTATTCCATTTATTACTTGCACCAAACAGAAACAGAAATTACGCCTGAAGACATTATTTCTGCCTGCTTTCGGCTATTCCCCAAAAAATTCTCTCTCAAAAAATATACGCAGTGGCCCGACTCTGCCATGATTAATCGGCGCTGGCATGACAGCCGCAGCAAAGGCTACCTTGCCGGCTCTGGCATCAAATTAACTGCAAAAGGCTCCAGTCTGGCGAAGAGAGTGGCTGGCATATTGGGCGCAAAAATTCCGCCAAAAATTAAGCCGCCAAAGCCCAAAAAAATTCTTCCCGCCGCGCCCAAACAAAGTGCGCCTGCCCCAAAGAATATCCCCGCGCCGCCCGTTACAACGGAAGCCAAAATACGAGCCAAAAAATTTGTGCGAATGATGGAAGTTTCCGATGCGTATCAAGCCTATAAAAAGAACGGCACAAACGCAAATATTAACGAATTTGATTTCAGAAGTTTATTGCTTTGCACAATGGAATCATCGCCCGAAACACTCGCAA
This sequence comes from Anaerolinea thermophila, assembly GCA_020721605.1. Classification (GTDB taxonomy): domain Bacteria; phylum Chloroflexota; class Anaerolineae; order Anaerolineales; family Villigracilaceae; genus Villigracilis. Next base: position 10,265 of record DYML01000111.1, on the reverse strand, counting down.
AAAATATAGAACAATTCAAAGGCTATGCCGAACTTCACAAACGGCAGGACTTGATTGCCTTTCTAACTTTTTGCAAAGATACATTCTCTTACCTGTTTGT
>DYML01000111.1:1337-10065 GCA_020721605.1 Anaerolinea thermophila | reverse complement strand
AATGGCTGGAAGTAGAAAATTAAAATACGCCGACCGCGTTGCGCTGCAACAGGCAGACCAGGCAATTCGCAAAGATGTGTTGCGCGCGCTGGTTGAGGTGATCACCAACTGCAACGATAGTTATTCACGGTTGGAGTATGGCGGGCAACAAGTCAATGGCGAAATTATCATGGATGTTCACCGCAAACATCAAAATTCCATCATCCGCGTGCGCGACCATGCCGAGGGCATGACCGACCTGCGCATGGATAAAGTGGTTGGAACCTACGGCGAAGCCACCAGTGGATTAAAAGAAGACAAGCATGTGCGCGGCATGTGGGGGCGCGGATTAAAAGACTCGATCTTTGGGCTGGGATATGGACACGTCTACTCCTTTAAAGGAGCAAATTTTTATTCATGTTCCCTGTTAATCAAAAACGGAATTCCCACCTTCAAGTTAAATCCACCCACCCGCGCCAACGCCGCGCTGCGGCAGGAACACGAAATACCAGAGGGCAACGGCACCATCCTGGAAATAATCATCTCGCGGAACGATGTAAAAGTGCCGCAGTTTGATAACTTACGCAACTACCTGCAACGGCATTTTGAACTGCGCCCCATTATGAGCAACCCGCAGCGCAAAATCATTTTGCGAGACATAGCCTCGGCGGGCAACATCCGCCAGGAACACATCCTCAGTTACAGGGCGCCGAAGGGTGAAAAAGTATTCAGCGAAGACTTTGCCATTGAGGGCTACCCTGCCAGGGCGCAGTTGGAAATCTTCCGTTCCAGCATCCAATTATCCACCAAAGGCGAAGAGGGCGACTACGCCGATGGCGGTCTGCTGGTGATCAGCAAGGCAACCATCATTTCTTTGACCATGCTCAAATTTGAAAACGACCCCTACGCGGGCTATTTTTACGGGTCTATTCAATGCGATTATTTGCACACCCTGATGAAAAATGACGAGCCGGTGCTGACCGCCACGCGAGACGGTATTAACTGGAGCCAACCCTTTGCGCGGGCGCTAAAACTGGCAGTGGAAACCAGGCTGGAGCCGCTCATTTTGGCAGAGCGCAAGCACGCCCAGCACGATGAGCAGACCAAATTAGATACGCGGCTGCGCCAAAAAATTAGCCACGCCTTGCACGAGTTGAACTCCATTGCCCTAGCCGAATTGAGCGAAAGAAGAGAAGGGGAAAGGCAGCACAAGCAAATAGAACTGCCACCCTCAGGTATTGGTTTTATTCCAGAACGGGCGTATGTGCAGACCGGGCAAATTATTCATTTACACCTGTTGGTACGGCTGACAGCGGGCGCAAACATCGGCGCAACCATCACCGTGATTTCAAACAGCCCCGAAATCATGGTCTTAACTCAGCAAGTGACCATTGAGCCGCATAAACACGATTCAGGCATTGGGCAGGCGCGCATCAAAGTGGAAGGCAGGCAGGTCGGCGGGGAAGGAACAGTGACCGCCTACGTTGGCAAACACCGCGCACAGGTGCTGGTGCAAGTGCGCTCCAAAAAAGAAAGCATGATCAGCGAACCCGCAAAAAGCAGCAACTCACTCTTCACCGATATTAATTTTGACGACCGCATCGATCCGCGCCAACGGGTATATTTTGATCGGGTAAATTCCAGCATTATGATCGCAACCGCAGCGCCCTCGGTCAAAATCTACCTCGATTCTCAAGGACGGCTGGATACCACCGTTCAGGGGCAGGTGCTGCTGGCAGAATTAATTACCGAAGCCGTCTGCCGCGAAATTGCCCGTCACGGAGTGGAAATTGGGCGGTTCCTTGCCCCAGACGGCGCCGAAGCAGACGCAGTGCAAAATCACTTCATTCGCCTGCAAAATCAATACGCGCACTTAATCCACCAATATATTGTAACTTTGGGCTAAACCGCCAGGGCTGCGCCAAACGTCAATTGACGATGATTCCCACTTATGCTATATTCGCTTCACCATGTCTGCCACCCACACCACCCGCGAAAACGAACTCAATATTCTCATCCGTGCCAAATACCCCATTCTTTATATTGTCTCGTGGGAAGAACGCCGCATTGAACAAACACTGCGCCAAGTGGCAGGGCAACTACGCAAAAAACTTTACGGCTGGAGCATCACCGACGGCATTCGCCCGCTGGATGGATACGACGGCATGATCACCGACTCATCTTCCTGCTCCCCACTGCGCGCGTTAGACATCATCTCCGCCTCGCAGGAATCTGCCATTTTTGTACTGAAAGATTTTCATCCCTTCATTGATGACCGCCACCCCGTGCCAGACCAACCCGTCATTGTGCGCCGCCTGCGGGATATTACCAATCACCTCAAAGAAAGCCGCAAAACGCTCATCATCCTCTCGCCGCTTTTATACTCGCCGCCAGAGTTGGAAAAAGACATCACCGTGCTGGATTACGGTCTGCCCACGCCCGAAGAAATGACACAATCGCTGGATCGTGTTGTGCGGTCTGCGCGTGAAGTGAGCGGAATGCAAGTGGAATTAACCGCCGACATGCACGAGAAAATTCTCGCCGCCGCGCAAGGCTTAACCTGCACCGAAGCCGAAAACGTCTTTGCCAAATCACTGGTGATGAATCACGCGCTGGATGTAGATGTGATCATCGCAGAAAAAAAACAGATCATCCGCCGCTCTCAAATTTTGGAATACTTTGAAGCCTCGGAAGAAATGGAATATGTGGGCGGAATGCCGCTGCTAAAAGACTGGCTGGCAAAACGCTCACTGGCGTTCAGCGAGCGCGCCCGTCAATTTGGGCTACCAGAACCAAAAGGCTTGCTGCTGCTTGGGGTTCAGGGAGCAGGCAAAAGTTTGATCGCCAAAGCCATTGGCAGTCAATGGCGGCTGCCGCTGCTACGGCTTGACCTGGGGCGGCTCTTCAGCGAACTGGTTGGCTCCTCGGAACAAAATATGCGCACAGCGCTCAGCCTGGCAGAGTCTGTCTCACCCTGCCTGCTATGGATTGACGAACTGGAAAAAGGGCTGGCAGGCATTGCCAGTTCGCACCTTTCAGACGCCGGCACAACCGCGCGCGTCTTTGGCAGTTTCTTAACCTGGATGCAGGAAAAAACCGCACCCGTCTTTGTCATTGCCACCGCCAACGACATTAGCATTTTGCCGCCCGAAGCCTTGCGCAAAGGGCGTTTTGACGAAATCTTTTTCATAGACCTGCCCAACCTGCTGGAGCGGCGCGACATCTTCGCCATTCACATCACCAAGCGCGGACGCAACCCGCTTGAATTTAATCTCGACGAACTGGCGCGGGTCAGCAATAATTTTTCGGGCGCAGAAATTGAGCAGGTGGTCATCTCGGCATTGTATGACGCCTTTGAAGCCAACCACGAACTATCCCACGCGGATATGGTTAACTCGATCAAAGCCACCATGCCGCTGGCGCAAACGATGGAGACGCAAATTAACAGCCTGCGCAATTGGGCGCGCACCCATGCCCGCCCCTCATCGCTCATCAACATGCCCATGCAAAGCCAGCCCGCCTCTGACTTGCGGCAAATGGAATTATGAAAATTATCTACCCTGCCCACAGTTATCTGCGGCGGCATTTTAGCCTGATCGAACAGATCATCACCGCCGCCGGACTGACCGCCCTGCTCTACGGCATTATGCGAATGCTGCCTTCCTACCCGCCAGACTGGAGCATGGTCATTTTAGGCGCAGTGTTCTTTCTGAGCATTTGGTCGCCCGTCGGTGGCTATTTTTTGGCAGTATTAGCCGCCGCCTACCCGCTCTACCTTGTTTCCATTTATGTTGCTGTCATTTTTTTGGCAATCGCCATGATTGGGCAGCATATTTTCATTCAAAATTTAAGCGCAGCCCTGCTCAGTTTGGCGTCTCCGCTGCTGGGCGCTATTTATTTATCGTGGAGCGTGCCTCTGCTGGGCGGCTTATGGTGGGGACCCACCGGCGGCGCAGTGATGGGCGCAAGCGCCGCACTTTGGACTCAACTGGTGGCAGGCATGGCGTATGTGCCGCCCGACCTCATTAACCTGCCTGGTATTCTGCCTGTCATTCAAGACCCGCTTGGGCGTTTTGCTTCCGCCAATTCATTGGAAGTTCTGCAAATTTTATTTTTGCCGCTTGCGCCCAATTCTTCCAGCCTGCTGCATCACATACTGCAAATTACAATCTGGGCATTTAGCGGCTGGCTGGCAGGGATGTTAAACGAAAAAGACTGGGCGCAAATTCGCCGCCCACGAGCCAGTATTTCCATTGCGCTAACCGGCGTGCTAACATTGGCAACCTTGCAAATTTTATTAAACCTTTGGCTGGGCGCGCCCCTCAGCCTCAACGCCCAAATTGCGCTTGGCATTACAGCCTTTTCTTCTTTGGCTGCGATCATTTTTCTTGAGTTTATTCAACACTTTTTTGAACACCCCCTGCCCACGCCCGCACAACACGCCGCACCCATTCAATTTGAAATAGACAACACCCCCGCGCCCATTTCAGTACCGACCCTGCCAGAAATGTCTGAAGATAACAAAACTGAAGACCTCATTATGCTGGAATTGGATTAAAATTACGCACCCAATATGCAGTATCAACAGCAAACCACCCCCCGCACGCGCCAACGCCGCCGAACCAGCGGCACAACCCTTACCCCTGGGGTACTCACTACCGCCATCAGTATTGGCGCAATTGTTTTAATTGTTGCCGTCACTTTCTTTGCGGACTGGATGAAAGTTCCTGAATTAAGCGTTTCGGCGCAAGGGCAGTTTTTATCGCCCAACAATGACGGAAGTTATGATATTTTCACCGTAAATTACCGCCTGGCAGACAATGCGCGTATCACCGCGCTGGTATTTAGCGGGCAGAATTTAATCCGCAGTTTGAGTAACAGCCAAACCGAAACAGGCGGCGATCATTTCATCTCGTGGGATGGACGCAACGACCAGGGAACGGTAGCCCCCGACGGCATCTATCGCATTGAAGTAACCGCTGCCGGCACCATGCGCTCTACAACCCAAAGCGCACAAGCGCAGTTGGATACCCAACCGCCGATTGTACAACTTGCCAACCTGCCCGAAGGCATGAACGTAAATACGCCCAACCTGCAAATTGAAGGCGTAACCGAACCAGGCGCCATGATCTGGCTCAACGGCACAGCCCAACCACAGCAGGTGGATACCATGGGGCGCTTCAACTACCCGCTGAAACTAACCGATGGAAACAACAGCATTGACATTCAGGCAATTGACCCGGCAGGCAATATTGCCCGAATACAGCGCTCGATTGCTTTAGTAACCGAACCTCCCGATATTACCATTTTGCGCCCGCTGGATAATGAATGGACCAACCAACAAATGGTCATCATTGAAGGCAGCACCCGCCCAGACGCCACGCTAACCATCAACCAGCAAAACATCCGCGTAGATCAAGACGGAAATTTTCGGCATGAATTAATTCTCAACCAGGGAGATAACGCCCTGCACTTTGTGGCAACCGATGCCATTGGAAACATTGCCAACCTGGATCGCGTGGTTCACCTAAAAACTGGCGCAATGCCCATTCAGGTGAACGTGGAAGATGGCGCAGTCATTGGAGATGCCAGCCTGCAATTAACCGGCAAAGTGGAGCCAGGCAGCATGGTCACGGTAAACGGGGTGGCGGTTCCGGTAAATGCCTTTGGCGATTTTCAAACCACCACCGCCTTAACCAACGGAGACAACACCATCGCAATTGAAGCGCGTGATCTGGCAGGCAATGTCAGCAAACTGGCGCGCCGCGTTAGTTACCAACCCAACGGCGCCGACACCATCACCCGCATCAACAAAAATATGGAAAATATGCCCGCCCTCATTTTGCCCAGCGTCTTGGTCATTGGAGCAATTTTGGCATTTACCTACCTGCGTCAAAACCGCGTAGCGCTGGCGCTCTCGGTAGACCCGCCCATTTTTGTGCCTGGGCTGCCCGGCAATGAAAAGAATTTGGTCATTTTTCTGGACCTGAGCAAAACCGCCCGCGTTTCGCTGGAAGTGCTTGACCAGCAAGGCTACCTGCGCAGCAGCATTTTACAAAATCGGCGCAAAATTGGTCGGCGGCATGTCTTTAACTGGAATGGCTACGATGAGCGCGGACTGTTGCTGCCCGCCGGTGAATACACCGTGCGCGCCGAAGCAGGCGCGCCGCCCTTGCAAGTGACCAGTTCGGTGCAGGTGCGGCTGGAACGCCCCACACAGCCACAGATACAAACGCCCGCCTACAACCGCACCACCGTTTCTACCCGACAAGAAAAATAAACCGCCCAACAATTTTTAACAAAACAATCAGCCCCAACAACGTGTTGGGGCTGATTGTTTTTAACAGCGGCGCAAAATATGCCCTAAAAATTAAATCACCGTTGAAGGTTCTCTGCAATTCGCTGGTTTTGACAGGGAGACTGCTTCGTTCCTCGCAGAGACGCGCTTAGACAGGGATTTGCTGTAAGAGCGCGCAACCTTGCCCCTACCGAAAATGCTTTCTCGAATATTCCAACACTTCACTGGTGGACATTTGGATGGAAGACGGTCCGTTGCGAACAAAGAACTCCTCGCCGTTGCTTTTTAGGAAGGCGGGCGTGGAACTGGGGTCACAGTCCACTCGCAAAATTTTCTTTCCGTTTATTTCTCTCAGCCCCCAATGGATATGCTCAATATACTCCCTGCCGATCCTCTCGTTTAAAAGCACGGCAAAGTGCAGCAGATATTTATCCTCACTGAGAAATTGGTCTTTTTCAATGCCCAAAATGCTGCCGTCATCCTTAATGCCAACCAACAATGTGCCGCCTTCGGTGTTGAGGAAGGCAACAACGGTTTTTAACGCGCTGTTTTCGATGGCTTTATCTGCCTTGTCTGCGTTTAAGTTCCAGCGCAGGGTGGATTTGAATTCCAGTTTTTCACCTTCGCCAGCCGCAATCAACCTTTCTTCTTCGGTGGCGGAAGAATCAACCCCTGGCTGCTCGGCTGACGAATCGGTTTCGGGTGCGCCGTCTTTTTTGGACTTGGACGTGGAGAAATAATATTTTGCAAATTGCTTTTCTTCGGCAGTTTGCACGCTGACTTCGGAGTTGTCTTTAAGGCGGGTGTACGAAAATGAAACCTGCGGATAAGTGGAGTCAATGCGCATCAATTGGTCTTTGACGCGCTTGCGCCCTTCCATCGCAAATTCCAAAATGAGTTCCATGTCTTCTCGGGGCGCTTCGCCCGAAGGAAACAGGATTTTCATCAAGCCAGAGAAGGTCTTGTTCACTCCGTCTCTGTCGCGGGTGGAAATTTCGTTGGATAGCCTGAAATGCTCCTGATAATGATGGCTGAAATCGTAGGTGCGCAATTTGCGCAAAACCTCGGCAAGATAGTCCACCACAAAGCCGTAGCCGCTGGTGAACATTTCGGCGCGGATCACCTCCACCTCCCAGCCAGGGATGTAATAATGCAGGCGGTCGAGAAACGCCGAGTCATAATATTGGGCGGGCAAATCTTCAAACAGGTCGGTGTGCATCAGCATGTATTCAAGTTCGTTGGAGGTGTTGCCCACAAAAACCAGCGAGGCTTCCGCGCCGATGGTTTCCACGCCGCGCGAGAAGGTCTTATTTGCCATGTAGTTTTTGAGAATATCCACCAGCGCCTTGTTGGAGGTTTTTTTCTTGCCCGCAAATTCATCAAAGGCAACCGAGTCCCAATAGCCCACCAGCCCAATCTTTGCCGTTGAGTTATTCACAAACAACTTTGGCACGGTCACTTCGCCGCCAGAGATTAAAATTCCGTGCGGCGAGAAATCGGAATAAATGTGAGATTTGCCCGTGCCTTTGGGACCGAGTTCAATTAAATTATAGTTGCGTTCACAATAGGGAATCAGGCGCATCAGTTGAAATAATTTTCCGCGCAGGCTGAATTTGGCGGGGTCAAAGCCCATGCTTTGAACAAGCAGATCCATCCATTCATCCAATGTAAATTGTTTGCGCGCTTCACGATATTGATCAAAGTCAAAATGCGACATTTGAATCGGCTTGATCGAAGTTAATATCCAGGGAACGGTGCGCTGGTCTTCGGTGAATTTGTATTCAATTTCGGAAATGCACCACACGCCGCTGACCAGCAGTTTGGGGTGTTTTTGAATCGTATCTGAGTCGATTAAAACTTTGCTGATGCCCAGGTTGGAAAACGAGGCTTCGTAGGCGTCGTTCTTTTCGTTGAGTTCCACGCTAACCTTATCTATGACGCGGTGACGACCTTTTTCACGGATGATGGATTTGATGAGGTTGGCTTCGTTGCGGTGAACATAATGGGCGCGGATGATTTCCCTGACCGTTTCAATGCCCGATTGCATACTGGCTTCATCCGAGGTGGCGCAGTATTGACCCAGCAGATATTCCAGCACATAGGTCGGTACCACTGCATTGCCGCGCACCGATTTAACCAGGTCCTTGCGGACGACCAGCCCGCCAAAATGTTCGTTGATTTTTTGATCAAGATAATTCATGGAACTCCTTGGTGTATGTCATTGCGACATGGATAACCTTAAAGGTCAAAATCTGAGGTGAACGACCGCCGTAATTGATAGGGGAACTCTTTGTATAACTTAAAATGCGAAGTGCCTGCTTCGAGTTCTTTCAATTTGAGATAGATCGTCTGATGATTCACTTCGTCTGCTTTACGGCTTAAGATAAATGGCTTCTTCACTTCACGCTCGCGCGGATTTTCGGAAGCAAGGTCAAAATTCAAAACATGCTC